>CAIYCP010000192.1 GCA_903924715.1 uncultured beta proteobacterium | reverse complement strand
TTCACTAGGCATGTTGTTTCCTCCACTGTTAGCATCGTATGGCTTCAACCGCCGGCATAGGCCGGGATCAAGCAGATTGAGTCGCCCGGGTGCAGCTCCAGGTCCAGGGTCGCCGGCCCGCTCACCAGCCGCTCGTTGTGAGAGATCATCACCTGGGTCTGGATTAAGTCTTGGCGGGGATCATAGATCACCTCGGCGAATTTGGCGTAGCGCGTCGCCAGGCGGCCCAAGAGGGCGCGCAACTTGTTGGTTTACCTGAGTATTTTTGTTTATTTGGGCTTAAAGAAACCGATAAGCTAGACATTGCAGAGCAGCCAGGCTCAGGCCCAATTCAGACCTTTTTAGCTGAAACGGCTCGTCTGCATAAGATTTGGCTCTCTTGTGGAAGCATGCCGCTCGTTTCAAAAGATCCGACGCGCGTACTCAACACGCAGTTAATTTTTGATCCAAGCGGCAAACAAATTGCCCGTTACGACAAAATCCATTTGTTTGGTTTTACCCGTGGCACCGAAAGTTATGACGAATCGCGCGGTATTTTGGCGGGCGACACGACTTGTAAAGTCAATACCCCGGTCATTGATTTAGGTCTGTCGATTTGTTATGACCTGCGATTTCCTGAGTTATACCGCGCTTTGGGTGAAGTCGATTTGATTTTGGTGCCTTCAGCGTTTACTTACACGACGGGCCAGGCCCATTGGGAAACCCTGTTGCGCGCAAGGGCAATCGAAAATCAGTGCTACGTTTTAGCCCCTGCACAAGGGGGAACGCATCAGAATGGTCGGCGTACTTGGGGTCACTCGATTCTGATTGACCCGTGGGGTGAGGTTTTATCGGTTTTACCTGAGCATGAGGGAGTGGTAAGCGGTACGATAGACCCTGCGCGTTTAGCTGAAGTTAGGCAGTCTTTGCCCGCGCTGGCGCATCGCAAACTCTTCACAAATTAAGTTGATTCATGAAACTGACAGACCCTGCAATTGTTTCGCTCGCTACCGCAAAAAGTTTGCTGCTTGACCCCTGGGGCTTGTCAGAAGATGACATGGCACGTGCCATCGGCGAGATTTTTACGCATAAAGTCGATTACGCCGATTTGTATTTTCAATACACGCGTAGCGAAGGCTGGAGCCTGGAAGAGGGTATTGTTAAAACAGGCAGCTTTTCAATTACACAAGGTGTAGGCGTGCGCGCAGTGGCCGGTGAAAAAACAGCCTTTGCATATTCTGACTCGCTTTCGTCTGATGCATTGTTATCGTCCGCCCGTGCGGTGCGCAGTATTGCGCGCCAGGGGGCCGGCAAAACTAAAGTACAAACCGGCGATGATCAGCGTCACGGTCAAAGTTTATATGCGCCTGTTGATCCCTTGGCCACGATGACTGCGCCAGAAAAAGTCGGGCTGCTTGAGCGTATTGAAAAAATGGCGCGTGCGCGCGATCCGCATGTTGCGCAAGTGATGGCAAGCCTAGGGATGGAGTATGACGTGATCATGGTGGCGGGCAGTGATGGACGTCTTGCCGCTGACGTGCGCCCACTGGTGCGTTTGTCGCTCACGGTTGTTGTTGAAAGAAATGGTCGCCGCGAAACGGGACATGCAGGTGGTGGGGGGCGCACAGGCTTAGGTTATTTTTCTGACGAAACCTTGACTCAATACGTTGAGCAGGCCGTGCATGAGGCCATGATCAATCTTGATGCGCGTGCAGCACCCGCCGGTGAAATGACGGTGGTGTTGGCGGCGGGTTGGCCCGGCATCTTGTTGCACGAAGCGGTGGGTCACGGATTAGAAGGTGATTTCAATCGCAAAGGATCAAGCGTCTTTACCGGTCGCATCGGTCAACGTGTAGCCTCGAAGGGCGTCACGGTGGTGGATGATGGCACCATTGAAGGTCGCCGTGGATCCTTGAATGTGGATGACGAGGGCAATCCGACCCAACGTAATGTATTAATTGAAGACGGCATCTTGCGCGGCTATATGCAAGACACGTTGAATTCGCGTCTGATGAAAACCGCAGCAACGGGCAATGGGCGACGCGAGTCGTTTGCGCACCTGCCGATGCCGCGCATGACAAACACTTTCATGTTGTCGGGCTCGACGCCTCCTGAAGAAATTATTGCGTCCGTGAAAAAAGGAATCTACGCTGCGAACTTTGGTGGCGGCCAGGTTGATATTACAAGTGGCAAGTTTGTATTTTCAACCTCTGAAGCCTACATGATTGAGAACGGCCGCATCACCTATCCGGTTAAAGGTGCAACGCTGATTGGTAGCGGCCCTGAAGCGATGAATCGTGTCAGCATGATTGGCGACAATATGAAACTTGACAGCGGAGTTGGCACCTGCGGCAAAGAAGGTCAGAGCGTGCCGGTTGGTGTCGGGATGCCCACGATTAAGATGGAAGGACTCACGGTGGGCGGTACGGCATAAGCGCAGGCAGGCCGTATTGAGTGTTGCCTCGTTAGATTGATTTAATTTTTGAAATTATTTTTTGTATCAGGAGTACGTTTTGTCTCACAATACCGACGATTTGCGCATCCGCGAAATTAAAGAACTTGCGCCCCCATCGCACACAATGCGAGAGCATCCTTGCACGCCTGATGTATCGGCTACGGTCTATCAATCCCGCCAAGCCATCCACCGCATTCTTCACAACATGGATGATCGCTTAGTCGTCGTCATCGGTCCGTGTTCGATTCACGATACCAAGGCCGCAATCGATTACGCGAAGCGTTTAAAAGTAGAGCGCGAGCGTTTTAAAGGTGAACTTGAAGTTGTCATGCGTGTGTATTTTGAGAAGCCTCGCACCACGGTTGGCTGGAAAGGGCTGATCAATGATCCTGATATGGACAACAGTTGCAACATCAATAAAGGTTTAAAAATTGCTCGCGGCTTGCTGCTTGACATTAATCAGCTGGGGCTGCCCGCCGGTTGCGAGTTTCTTGACATGATCACCCCGCAGTACATCGCCGATTTAGTTGCTTGGGGTGCAATCGGTGCGCGTACCACTGAAAGCCAAGTGCATCGTGAGTTGGCTTCGGGCCTCTCTTGCCCGGTCGGTTTCAAAAACGGTACAGATGGCAACGTTAAGATTGCGGTGGATGCAATGAAGGCCGCGGCCTCACCGCATCACTTTTTATCAGTCACTAAGGGTGGGCACTCTGCGATTGTTTCCACCACCGGTAACGAAGACTGTCACGTTATTTTACGTGGCGGTAAAGCCCCGAACTACGATGCGGCTAGCGTGCAAGCCGCTTGCGCTGAGATGGCAAAGGCCGGTCTTGCCCAGCGCATTATGGTCGATGCAAGCCATGCCAACAGCAACAAGAAACCAGAAAATCAACCTGCAGTATGCGACGAAGTTGGAGTGCAAATTGCACAAGGTGATGCGCGTATTTTTGGTTTGATGATTGAAAGCAATCTGGTGGCGGGTCGTCAAGACTTGGTTCCTGGTCAAGCGCTGGTGTATGGCCAAAGCGTGACGGATGGTTGCATTGACTGGCAGAGTTCGGTGGGTGTACTTGAGCGTTTAGCCGAGTCAGTCAAAGAGCGTCGCCGCAGCTTGCTCACCTCTGGAAAATAACTTTTTAAATTTGCTTGTGATGAGACCTCTCGCATGAATGCTCCGCATACCGCCCAAAATTTGCGCCGCCCTTTACCCGTTGACATGATTGCAGCGCTAAAAAGTCAGTTCGCTGAACGTTTTTCAATGGCGAACGCGGTGCGCGAGCATCATGGCAAAGACGAATCGCCATTTCCGACGATGCTGCCTGATGGGGTGGTGTTTGCTGAAAACACCGATGAAGTCGTTGCGGTGGTTAAGCTTTGTAGCCAGTACAAAATCCCGTTAATTCCGTTCGGTGTCGGGTCGTCTCTTGAAGGTCATATTCTGGCGATTCAAGGCGGCATTAGTCTTGACTTGACCGCGATGAATAAGATTGTGTCGATCAATGCTGAAGATCAAACCGTCACTGTTCAGCCCGGCGTCACACGAAAGCAATTAAACGAGCAAATTCGCGATACAGGCTTATTCTTTCCGATTGATCCGGGTGCAGATGCTTCGATAGGCGGGATGTCTGCGACACGCGCCTCAGGTACCAATGCTGTGCGCTACGGCACGATGCGAGAAAACGTTGTTTCATTGACTGTAGTCACCGCAGATGCAAAAGTGATTCGCACCGCGCGTCGTGCGCGCAAGTCTTCAGCGGGTTACGACTTGACGCGTATTTTTGTTGGAAGCGAAGGCACCTTAGGTGTCATCACCGAGATCACCGTCAAAATTTATCCACAACCCGAGGCCGTTTCGGCTGCGGTCTGTAATTTTTCAACGGTGCACGAGGCGGTTCAGTGCGTGATCCAGACAATACAGATGGGCATCCCCATTGCGCGTGTTGAACTGATGGACGCTGCAGCTGTGATGGCGGGCAATCGCTACAGCAAACTGACGCTACGCGAGACCCCTTTGTTGCTATTTGAGTTTCACGGCTCAGAGGCCAGCGTCAAAGAGCAGGCACAAACAGTGCAAGAGCTTGCCAAAGATTGTGGTGGGATGGATTTTGAGTGGGCCGAACACCCCGAAGATCGTAATCGACTGTGGACGGCTCGTCACAACGCCTATTTTGCAGGCTTGCAGTTGCGCCCAGGCTGCAAGTCGAACACGACGGACGTGTGTGTGCCGCTGTCGCGCTTGGCCGAAAGTATCGATTTGGCGACAAAAGAATTAGCGAAAGCAAGTTTTCCGAGCACGATCGTGGGCCACGTAGGGGATGGTAATTTTCACGTATTGATGTTGCTTGATCCAAATAGCCAGGCCGAGTGGGATGAATCTGAACGGATTAATCACGCGTTAGTGACACAAGCGATTCAGGCCGATGGAACTTGCACAGGCGAGCATGGCATTGGTCTGCACAAGATGCAGTTTATGGCGGATGAACATGGCGAAGATGCGCTAGATTTGATGCGGGCCTTAAAGACTGCCTTTGATCCGCATAACATCATGAATCCCGGCAAAATGATTGAGCCGAAAAATTATCGACACGCGGGCACCTAAAAATGAATGCCGTGACAGAACAAGTATTCAAGGCGACGGGGCCCGAGTCAGCTGAGGTCGTTGCGGCACTGCTGGCAGTGTTGCCCGCACACTGTGTGCTCAGTCGCCGCGAAGACACCCGACCCTACGAGTGCGATGGCTTATCGTTATATCGCTCCGTTCCGATGGTGGTGGTATTGCCCGAGACCGAAGCACAAGTGCAGGCGGTGCTGATTGTTTGCAAGCGGTTAAACGTTCCGGTTGTGGCGCGCGGTGCTGGCACGGGATTGTCGGGCGGCGCAATGCCACACGCACAAGGCGTCTTGCTTGGGCTGGCAAAATTCAACCGTATTAAGCATATTGATCGTGAGGCAGCCATTGCTGTCGTTGAACCTGGCGTGCGCAACTTGGCAGTCTCTGAGGCGGTGAGCCCCTTTGGTTTGTATTACGCCCCCGATCCTTCAAGTCAGATTGCCTGCTCAATCGGCGGTAATGTGGCCGAGAACTCAGGCGGCGTGCATTGCTTGAAGTATGGTTTGACGGTGCACAACGTGTTGAAAGTGCGCATGGTTAGTATGGATGGTGAAATCATTGAACTCGGTTCGCTCGCCCCTGATAGCGCAGGGCCCGAATTGTTATCGGTCTTTGTCGGCTCTGAAGGCATGCTGGGTGTGGTCACTGAAGTTACCTTGCGCTTGACGCCTAAGCCAGCACTGGCCACCGTCATCATGGCAAGCTTTGATGATGTTGAGAAAGCCAGTCAGGCCGTTGCACACATTATTGCCGCAGGCATCATCCCGGCCGGTCTTGAGATGATGGATCAGCAAGCGACCAAAATGGTAGAGCCCTTTGTCAAAGCAGGTTATGACACCGAGGCTGCAGCGATCTTGTTGTGTGAATCTGATGGCACGGTCGATGAAGTTGCGGATGAAATTATTCGGATGCAAGCGGTCTTTGAAAAAGCGGGCGCAATACGTTTGCAAGTGTCGCAAAACGAGGCTGAACGCCTGCGCTTTTGGGCCGGGCGTAAAAATGCGTTTCCGGCAGCAGGGCGTGTATCGCCAGATTACTACTGCATGGACGGCACGATTCCACGTCGCCATCTGGGTCGTGTGCTCAACGCCATCCAGGAGATGGAAAAGCAATTCAATATGCGGTGTGCCAATGTGTTTCATGCCGGCGACG
>CAIYCP010000191.1 GCA_903924715.1 uncultured beta proteobacterium | reverse complement strand
TGTCCTGTACTGCTGCAAAACATGCTTGAAGTGCGCGGTTTGGGGTTGCTCAATATTCGAACAATTTTTGGCGAAACCTCAGTTCGTCGAAAAATGAAACTCAAATTAATCGTGCACCTCGTGCGCGCCACGGCTCAAGATAAATTTGAACGGTTACCTTTGCAAGATATGACTCAAGATATGTTGGGCTGTCCGATTCGCAAGGTCATGCTGCAAGTCGCCGCTGGACGCAATTTGGCCGTGCTGGTCGAGGCGGCAGTACGAAACACCATTCTAAAACTGCGGGGCATCGACACCTTGGCTGAGTTCATGCAGCGCCAAGCCGCGGCCATTGAGCAAGGCAGCGCCTAAGATGCGCGCGCTCAACGTCGTGTTGATTACCGGGATTTCAGGCTCTGGTAAATCAGTCGCGTTGCGCATGCTTGAGGATGCTGACTATACCTGTGTAGACAATCTACCCGTGCGCTTTTTGCACGAATTCATCGCGTCTCGTCGCGAGAACCCCGGCGAGCAAATTGCCGTCGCAATTGACGCCCGCTCGGCCGACGAGCTTGGCGAACTTCCTGAAATCATCACTGCCCTGCGGGCGATGGATACGCAGTTGCGCGTCGTGTTTCTTGAGGCCGACGACGAAACCCTTTTGCAACGCTATGCCGAGTCACGTCGCCGCCATCCTCTTTCAGACCGAATGCGCAAAAAGGGCAAAGTGCTCTCGCTAGAAGAATGTATCGCGCAAGAGCGCGAACTGTTAGATCCGTTGCGCAATCAAGGCAATGTCATCGACACATCGGGCCTGACTCCGGGTCAGCTCCGGGCTTGGGTCCGCGACTTGGTACAAGCTGATCGCAGCCCCTTGTTGCTCACGTTCGAATCCTTTGCCTTCAAACATGGCGTGCCGCGCGATGCTGATCTGGTCTTTGATGTGCGTTGTTTACCCAATCCGCACTACGACCCCGTATTGCGGCCCATGACCGGTCGAGATCAGCCGGTCGCGGATTGGCTAGCGGGCTTTGATGACGTTGGGCAAATGGTTGACGACATCGATGGTTTTATTCGTAAGTGGCTGCCGCGCTACACCGAAGACACCCGCAGTTATTTAACCGTTGCAGTTGGCTGCACGGGCGGCAAACATCGCTCAGTCTACGTCGTTGAAACACTTGCTCGCCGTTTCGCGCAAGACAATCAGTTATTAGTGCGACACCGCAATCAACCTGGGCTGAGCTAATGCCAGCGTCCGTCTCCCGCGTCGGACGACTGATATGCATAAGTGTCTTAATCGCCCTGCTCGCAGCTTGCTCAAGTAGCGGCCGTCGTGGCGGTGGTTACTACCTGGATGATGGCCCAGATGCCGTACCGCCCGCCAACCTGGATGCCGTACCTGACGCGATCCCTAAAATCGAACCCTTTGTGGCAGGAACGAGTAAGCCCTATGTTGTGTTCGGCAAAACCTACACCCCCGACTTGAGTGGTGGGCCCTACAAGGTGCAAGGTCGAGCCTCATGGTACGGACGAAAGTTTCATGGCAACGCGACGGCGACTGGCGAGCGCTACAACATGTACACCATGACAGCAGCGCATCCTACGCTCCCTCTACCGAGTTACGCCCGAGTGACGCGGGTCTCGACAGGCAAAAGCGTGGTGGTGCGCGTCAACGATCGCGGTCCGTTTTTAAATGATCGGGTCATCGATTTGTCGTATGTCGCAGCCTATAAGCTAGGCATGCTGGGCCCAGGAAGCGCCGAGGTCCTTGTCGAGCGAATTACACCTGATCAAATACGCAATTGGCAGTCGGCGCCAGCGCCTAACAACGTCGCCAGTGCGCCCGAGGCGACGGCACCCCCCCTAACAGCCAGCAGCAACCCGCCCCGCATTGAACCCCAAGCCCCTGCGCCAAGCCGTTTGATCGAGCCCACCCCTTTGCCTCCCCCTCCGGAAGCACCCGTTCAGCTCGCCGCCGCACCGAGCGCACCGGCAAACGTCACAGCAACGTCGCCGCAAGCCAGCCCGTCGTCCAAAACGGCGGTTGCACCAAACAGCATGTTTTTACAGCTTGGTGCCTTCGCGGATGCCAGTAAGGCGCACGCGCTCGCCGCGCGGGTATCAAGCCAGATTCCAGCTGAACTTGGCACATCGGTCAGGGTGGACCAAAATGCGAGCAACTTGTATCGCGTCAGAATTGGACCCTTCGCCAGCCGCGATGCTGCGGTACAAGCGGTGAGCCCGATACAAACCTCAACCGGCGTTGCGCCCAGTCTGTCGCCACCTTAGCCCCAAATACGTCAAGGTTGCGAAGACCCTACTTGGACGGTTTACGCGCCAATGCCCGCCCATACAGCGTATCTCGCGGCAGTCCAGTGGCCTTCGCCGCAATCCGAGCCGCGTCTCGCACAGAGACAGACTCAAGTAGGGCATCGAGCCAAGCATCAATCGCGGCACCGCCTTCGAGATCAAGTTCAGTGGTTTCGACGGGCTCAAGGGGATGCACAATCACGACATACTCGCCTTGCTCTCGGTGCGCGTCCGCCTTCAACCACGTCTGCGCCTGAGCCAGCGGCATACTGGCAATTTCTTCAAACCGCTTGGTGAGTTCACGCGCCAAGGCAATTTGACGATCGGGCCCTAAAACCTCAAGCAGATCTTGCAGGCTTGCGAGGATGCGGTGAGGTGCCTCATAAAACACGGTGGCCGCGGGCAATTGCGTCCAGGTCCGGATCCAGCGCTGACGCGCAAGCGACTTTGTCGGCGCAAAGCCTGCAAAGACAAAACCGGGCGAATGGTCATTGGTCACGCCCGTAGACATCAGTGCTGCGATCACCGCACTCGGCCCCGGCAATGGCACCACTTTTAGGCCTGCGGCATGAACCGCCTGCACCACGCGCCCACCCGGGTCACTGACCGCGGGCGACCCAGCGTCAGAAACGAGTGCCACGCGCTGCCCCGCCTGCAGGCGTTCAACAATCGCGCCAGCCGCAGCGGCTTCGTTATGGCGATGAACCGCGATCAGAGGCGTCGTAATTCCCCAGACATCCATCAGCGTTCGACTGGCACGGGTGTCTTCGGCTGCAATGACGTCTGCGCGATCAAGTGCCTGCCATGCGCGCAAGGTCAAGTCGCCCAAATTACCAATTGGCGTTGCCACGACATACAAGGCGTGGGTCGGCCAAGACTGCGCGTCCATGCGCTGCCCGACGCGCTGCCAGGCATCCGGCAAATCTTCGGGCGGGACATTTTGGTTCATGGTGCAGCACTAAAAGTCAGAATGATGGCAGTGTAGTCCGCTTGCGAGGCCTCGTCATGGCAGTGACCTGCAGCCAGGCTCACCAATGACAACCCGCCCCTCTACCTCTGTGACCAACTCATGACCCCCTTTGACGAATCGCTCGAACCGTTTTTTGCGCTCGCGCAACAAACCCAACGCAAAGCCCTGCAGTTACGCCAGCGCAAACTTGCCCGCCGCGCGGGCACCCCACGAAAAGCCCGGGCACCCACCGGCTCACCGTCGCGCTCAACGCTCCAAAAAACCGGGGACCGGTATGAACAGGCGGCCTGGGAGCTACTCGAGCATGCCGGCTACCAGCTACTCGCGCGTCAACTCGCCTGCCCAGTCGGCGAGCTGGACCTCGTGGTGCGTACGGGTGCCGAACTGGTATTTGTCGAGGTACGTCAACGAAGCTCAGCGCGTTTTGGCGGGGCCGCCGCGAGTGTCTCCGTTGGCAAACAGCAGCGCCTGATTCGTGCCGCCCAGTGGTGGTTGCCGACGCTCGCTTGGCGCCATTTTGGCGGGCAGATGCCCGCGTGCCGGCTAGACATCATCGCCTTTGAACCCGAGGGCACGATCTGGCATCGCGATGCCATCCGCCTGACGCAAGATAAGTGAGATAATTAAGCGTTAAAAACTTTCTGACGCACCATGGATCTCGCTGCCAAACTGACTGCGCACTTCGAAGATAACATTGCCGCCACTCAACGCAGCATGCAAACCTTGTCAGCGCCTTTATTGCGCGCAATCGACCTGTGCTTTGGCTGTGTAACCAACAATGCCAAAATGCTGGCGTGCGGCAATGGCGGCTCGGCCGCAGATGCGCAACATTTCATCGCCGAACTCGTCGGGCGCTTCGAGCGCGAGCGCTTACCTCTCGCAGGGGTTGCCCTGAACACCGACACCTCGATTTTAACGGCGGTGGGCAATGACTACGGCTATGATCAGGTCTTCGCACGTCAAGTCATGGCGCTTGGTCAGCCGGGCGATGTGCTCGTCGCAATTTCAACGAGTGGAAACTCTGTCAATGTGCAGCTCGCGATCCAGGCCGCACACGCTCGCGAAATGAAAGTCATTGCACTCACTGGAAAAGGCGGCGGCACCATGAGCCACTTATTGCAAACCGACGATGTCCACCTGTGCGTGCCACATGATCGCACGATGCGTATACAGGAAGTCCATATATTGCTACTACACATGTTGTGCGATGGCATTGACACGCTACTACTCGGAGACCCCGCATGAGACTGCTCCCTACTTTTGCTCGCCCCCTGTTGTTATGTTTAGCCTTAGCGAGCACCGGTTCCTTACTTCAAGGCTGTGTACCGCTGGTCGTCGGTGGCGCCGCAGCAACCGGTGTCGTGGTGGTCGATCGCCGAACGGTTGGCCAACAAGTTGAAGACAAAACTATCGAGATCAAAGTCGCGAGTGAAATTCGCTCAAAATTTGGCGACAGCGTACGCATCAACTCAACAAGCTACGAGGGCGTTGTGTTGCTCACAGGCGATTCGTTGGGCAACGATCGTAAAGCCGATAGCACTGAAATCGCGCGTGGCGTGCGACATGTCAAATCGGTTTCAAACCAAGTCAACGTTGTCAAAGAAACCGCCTCGTTTGGCGAGGTCAGTAATGACACGTGGATCACCTCGAAGGTCATGACCACGCTCGCGACCACTAAAGAGATTCCCTCACGTACCATTGTTGTTGTGACCGATCGCAGCGTCGTGTACTTGATGGGCCTCGTCACACAACGCGAAGGTGACCTCGCAGCGGCGGCCGCCGCTCAAGTCAGCGGTGTCAAACGCGTTGACAAACTCTTTCAGGTCATCTCGCCCGCCGAGGCCAATAAACTCGATGACTTAAATCGTATCTTCAGCACCAGTGGCAGCAGCGGCGGCGGCAACACGACACCTTTGGGTGAAAATAGTGCCACCCCGGCGCCAACAAGCGGCGCAGGCGTTGAAGTATTGCCGGTGAGATGAAAAAGTTATTTTCAATCGCAATACTGGCTGCGCTTGGGGGGCTGGGCGTGTGGCTATTCGCAAGCCCCGCTGCACAGGCGCCTGAGGTCACTTTTTCAACACTCTCGGGCAAGCAGTTAAAAATGTCTGAACTTCGAGGCAAGGTTGTACTCGTTAAGTTTTGGGCGACCAGTTGCGTGACCTGTGTCGCGCAAATGCCCGACAATATCGAGCATTTCAATACCTACCATGCGCAAGGGTTCGAAATCGTGGCCGTGGCGATGCAATACGATCCCGCCAACTACGTCATCAACTTCGTCGATACCCGCAAGATCCCGTTTACGGTGGCACTCGACACGATGGGGCAAGTCGCCAAGGCCTTCGGTGATGTCAAGCTGACGCCAACCGCCTTTCTCATTGACAAAAATGGCCAAATTCTCAAACGCTATTTAGGCGAGTACAACAAAACAGAATTCCGCGGCGCGCTCGAGAAAGCGCTAGCAAGCTAACCGGCTCGCCGCACACTACAATTATTCAAAGATCAACCGATTCCCCCTCAACACGCTTTTACTGTTGCGATTGCCCCATGACTAGTCAGCCCCCCTCTGCCCAACTGCCTCCCGAAATCGTTGCAAAAGTTTTGTCGGAAAGCCTGCCCTACATTAAACGCTTTCACGGCAAAACCATTGTCATCAAATATGGTGGCAACGCCATGATCGAAGAGGTCTTGCAACGCAGCTTTGCCCACGATGTTGTCTTGCTCAAGCTCATTGGCCTGAACCCGATCGTCGTGCACGGCGGTGGGCCGCAAATCGATGAGGCGCTGCGCCGCATCGGTAAAAAGGGCACGTTCATACAAGGCATGCGCGTCACCGATGCCGACACAATGGAGGTTGTTGAGTGGGTGTTGGGTGGCCAAGTGCAACAAGATATCGTGCTCATGATCAACGAGGCAGGCGGTAAAGCCGTTGGCTTAACAGGCAAAGACGGCTGTTTAATCCAGGCTAAAAAGAAATTAATGCCTAACAAAGACGATCCTGCCAATCCGCTCGATATCGGCTTTGTCGGGGATATCGAGCATGTTGAGCCTGCGGTCGTCAAGGCTTTGCAAGACGATCAATTTATTCCGGTGATTTCACCCATCGGCTACGGCGAAGATGGCTTGGCTTACAACATCAATGCAGATATCGTTGCCGGAAAAATGGCCGAGGTCTTGGGCGCCGAAAAGCTTCTGATGATGACCAATACACCGGGCGTGCTCGACAAAGATGGCAAGCTCATGCGGTCGTTATCCGCCAAGACGATCGATGCTTTATTTGCTGACGGCACGATCTCGGGTGGCATGCTGCCCAAAATTTCATCAGCCCTTGATGCAGCACGCAACGGCGTCAAATCTGTTCATGTCGTAGATGGTCGCGTTCCGCACTGTTTATTACTTGAAATCCTGACCGACCGCGGTGTCGGCACCATGATCTCTTCAGAATAAGCAGCAAGTGCCTCGTCTGCGGTTTCCTCAACATCCCCCGGTGCGCGCGCGCCGGGCGGGCGTGCACCGCCCCCTCACGGCGGGGCAGTCCCTTTCGGGCCAGACGGCGCAAGCACGACAGACGCCCGTTTGGCTGTTTGACCTCGACAACACCTTGCACGATACCTCGCACAAAATTTTTCGCGAGATCAATTTAGGTATGACGGCTGCCGTGATGGAAAGCCTGAATCTCGAAGAGGCTGCGGCGAGCGAATTACGCGCCCGCTACTGGAGGCGTTATGGGGCGACGCTACTTGGCCTGGTCAAACATCACAACATTGACCCGCACGCCTTTTTACAGCGTAGTCACGCTTTTGAGGTCGCTCCTTTGGTTAAGGCCGAGCGCGGCCTGCGAGATAAGCTTAATCGGTTACCTGGTTGTAAGATCCTGGTGACGAACGCCCCCCTGCACTATGCGCGCGCTGTCCTCAAGCATCTTGGGATTCTGCGCTGCTTTGATCGCCTTTGGGGCATCGAGCAAATGCAGTTTCATGGCCACTTTCGCCCAAAACCCTCGGTGGCCCTGATGCGACATATTCTGGCCCACGAGGGCATTCACCCCAGACGCGCTGTACTCGTCGAAGACACCGTTGAAAACCTGCGTAGTGCCCGTAAAGCGGGTTTGCGCACGGTCCATGTGTTTCACCCAGGCTCACCTTTTGGGCGGGGAAAAAGCGGACGCCCCGATTTCGTTGACTTGAGGGTAAACTGCGTTGGACACTTATTGTTGCAGAAGCGGCCACTGCGAGGCGCGTAAATAGCGCCCCGCTTTTTTAATCCTTCATGTTGGGCGAGATGACCATGTCAGCCAAACCGGGCGAACGCAAACATCAAATCCTGCAAATGCTGGCAGAGATGCTCGAGCAACCACGTGCAGCGCGTATCACTACGGCGGCCTTAGCAGCTCGCCTGCAATGCTCAGAGGCTGCACTTTATCGGCACTTTGCGAGTAAAGCCCAAATGTTCGAGGGCTTATTTGAATTCATCGAAAGCACGGTGTTTAGTTTGGTCAATCAAATCGTAGCCAGCGAAGCAAATGGCGTCGAACAAGCGCGCAAAATTGCGGTGATGTTAGTAACCTTTGCCGAACGAAATCGTGGAATGACACGCGTGCTAAGCGGAGACGCCTTAGTCACCGAAGATGAAAGACTTCAAGCGCGCGTTAGCCAAATTACGGATCGCATTGAAACGACCTTCAAGCAATCACTGCGCACCGCCTTAACCGGTGGCACGCTCGATCCCACGACTGAAATCACCCCAATGGCTGCGCTCTTGACCCATTGCGTCTTGGGTAGCTGGCTACGCTTCGCGCAGAATCGATGGCAAACTGCGCCCACAACGCATATCGACGCGCAATTACGACTGATTTTGGGTTAGTGGCTCGCTGAACGCCCAGCACACACTGGGCACCCCGGGTCACGTTGTACGCGCACGCGGTGCCAATCCATCTCGAACGCATCAAGAATCAAGAGTTGGCCCTTCAACGATTGCCCAACCTGCGCTAAAACCTTAATCGCTTCGGCCGCCTGCATGCTGCCGATGATCCCCACCAACGGCGCGAACACCCCTGTCGAGGCACAGGTGACGGCTTCAACATCTTCGGCTTCGGGAAACAAACAGTGATAGCAAGGAGCCTTCGCATCACGCGGATCAAACACACTGATTTGACCCTCAAAGCGAATGGCCGCGCCCGACACCAAAGGCTTGTTATGTTTGACGCATGCCCGATTAATCGCATGACGCGTCGCAAAATTATCGGTGCAATCTAAAACAACATCGACGTTCGCAATCTGTGAATCTAGCGAGTCGGCATCCATGCGCGCAGTTCGTATTTCAACAACAATGTCTGGATTCAAGGCGAGCATTGTCTCGCGCCCTGATTCGGCTTTTAAACGTCCAAGCCGGCTAGAGTTATGCAAAATCTGCCGTTGTAAATTACTGATCTCGACCGTATCGTGATCGGCCAAAATAATCGTCCCCACACCGGCTGAGGCAAGATACATTGCGGCAGGCGACCCTAAGCCGCCCGCTCCAACCACAAGCGCCCTGCCTGCCAGAAGCTTTTCTTGCCCTTCGATGCCAAACTCATCCAGCAAAATATGTCTGGCATAGCGAAGCAGTTGTGCGTCGTTCATTTGCTCGTCGTACCGCTCCCGCTCGTTTCAGTTGCGCTCGCTGTTTTTGGACGCGCCACCGCTTTTTGAACAGGCTTTCCATCCAAGAAATTAATAGCTTGTTGCAACTGAAAATCGTCGGCAGCACCGAAGGTAAACATTTTGGTCGTGTCGGCCAACGGCGGTTCGTTCACGGTGCCTTTCACTTCTGCGTCCGTTTGACGATTGCTGAGGTGGCGTTGCAAGTCAGCTTCACGCGGCACTCTAAACAAATCACCTTCTGCTGTGTCAGCAACGACCTCATCGGGCATGATCCCCGTCGCTTGTATTGAACGACCTTTCGGGGTGTAGTAGCGAGAGGTCGTCAGCTTGATTGCCGTATTTTCAGAGATTGGCAAAATAACCTGCACCGACCCTTTGCCAAATGTGCGGTTCCCCATGATGGTTGCGCGATTGTGATCCTGCAACGCACCAGCCACGATTTCTGAGGCAGAAGCAGAGCCCACGTTCACCAAAACCACCATCGGCACCGTTTTTACCCATGCCGGCAGACCCGACAAGTAATCAGATTCGCCACGCGCATAGTCTGAGGCAGTCGCAAGGTACTTATGCTTGGCATCAGGCGCACGGCCATCCGTTGAGACCACCAGTACATTTGGCTCTAAGAAAGCCGCTGACACACCGATCGCGCTATTGAGCAAACCACCTGGGTCGTTGCGTAGATCAAGGATCAGCGCCCGGGGTGCGCCTTTCGCGCTGAGATCTTTCAGATGGCGGACAAGATCGGAACCCGTTTTTTCTTGAAACTGCGCAATACGTACGTAGCCGATGTTGTTATCGAGTAGCTTGCTGCGCACACTGCGAACACGAATCGTGTCGCGAATAATATTAATGACCAGCGGTTGTGCCTGGCCTTGACGAATAATCGTCAACGAGATCGGTGTTTTGACCGGGCCGCGCATCATCTTGACCGCGTCGGTCAGTGTCAACCCCTTGGTTGAGGTGTCATTGATCTTTGAAATCAAATCGCCTGTACGAATGCCTGCGCGCGCAGCGGGTGTATCTTCGATTGGGGAGATCACTTTGATCATGCCCTCCTCGGTACCCACCTCAATACCTAGACCGCCGAACTCTCCCTGCGTTGCTGTCTGCATTTCTTTAAACGCATCGGCATCCAGGTAAGCCGAATGCGGGTCAAGATCGGACAGCATGCCGGAGATGGCACCATCAATCAGTTTTTTATCGGCAACGGGTTCGACGTAATTATTTTTAATGGCAGACAAAACATTCGAGAACTGTCGGAGCTCATCGAGCGGCAAAGGCGAACCGCGCTGCGCCAAGGCAGTGATCCCCATGCTGAGCAAGATACCGGCCACAATGCCGACAGATACCAAACCAAAACCACGTATTTTGCGAGTGCCCATGCACGTTCCTGAGTTAAAAGCGATTGAAGCGACAAGCTTGCGACTGCGTCGCGTGTACTACCGCGCCAAAAATTGGACTGGATCGACCGCAGCCCCACGATGCCGTATCTCGAAGTATAGGGCCGAATCCAGCTGCCCACCGGTACTTCCAACCAAGGCAACGGTATCTCCGGTTTTCACCTCGTCGCCGATCTGCTTAAGCAAACTTTGGTTGTAAGCATAAACACTGAAAAATTGCTGTCCATGGTCAATAATGACCAGGTTGCCGAAACCCCGTAACCAATTCGCGTAGACCACCGTTCCAGAACCAACCGCCTGCACTGCTGCCCCCTCATTGGCGCGTAGCAAAATGCCTCGCCACACACCGCCCTCAGGGCGATCGGTGCCAAACCGGGCCATCACCGCCCCTTTGACGGGCCACCGCAAACCCGGCTTTAGACCTTCGCCGACCGGACCCTGCGTTGTGGTGTTTTCTGAAGCACGTGCCTGTGCTGCGGCTTGGGCCTGTTGCCGTTCTTGTGCCTCTTGCGCCTCTCGTGCCTGGCGTCGCGCTTGCTCTTGACGGGCCTGTTCAGCCTGGCGCGCGAATTCGGCTTTTCGAGCGCTTTCTGCGGCCTCTTTTGCGGCCTGCAGCTGGCCATTCAGATCATCAATCAAGCCTGACAAGCGTTTGTCATCTCGGCCCAAGGTGGCAGCCTCAACACGCTGAGCCTGCAGTTGGCCTTCAATACGCGCGAGTACCGTTGCGCGCTCTTTCTTTTGCGCCTCTAAAAGCTCTTTTTGTTCGGTGGTTTCTTGTACCAAGCGCACGACATCTTGCCTACGCAGTTCGGTCTTCGCCTCGAGCTCTGCCAGCCGTTCAATTTCTTTTTTAAGCTCAGCCACCTTGGCCGAACGGGCGCGCGAAACATAGTCGAGGTAAGTCAGATTACGGCCCAACTGCTGCGGATCATCGCCCGACAAAAGTGCAGCCCAGGGTGACAGCCCACTTGAATACTGTTTGCGCAACTGGTCAGAGAGTTCGTCACGCCGAGTTGTGAGCAGGGTCTGCTGGCGTTTTAACTGACTTTGGAGATCTTCTAGATCAGATTGCGCCTGTCGCAACTGGGTCCCAAGCTCTGCGAGGCGCCGCGTACTGACTGAAATTGCGGTTTCAGAAACCTGCAGCGCATCAGCCGCTTCTTGGCGCTTCGCCTCGCGTTCATCCAGCTCTTTTTGCAAGAGCTGGATCCGAGCCCGTAATTCGGAGCGTTCGCGCTCGACCTGCATTTGCCTGCCGGCAAGCTCTTCGGTGGCGGCAGGCGCGCTGCCGCACACCAGCAGGCCGCTAAGAGCCGCACACAGCCACCAAGCGCGCAGGCGCATGAAATTAATCCTTTTTGGCCTTGCCTTGCGCCGCGACCGCCGCCATCGCCGCCTCGATTTCGGCCGGATCCCCAAGGTAGTAATGACTTATTGGCTTTAAGTCTTTGTCGAGCTCGTATACCAGCGGCTGACCCGTTGGAATATTCAAATGCACGATCTCATCATCAGACACACCGTCAAGATGCTTGATCAGCGCACGCAAACTATTGCCATGGGCGGCCACCAATACCCTTCGCCCAGCGCGAATGGATGGGGCAATACTCTCGCTCCAAAATGGCAAAACGCGTGCCACTGTGTCTTTCAAGCACTCAGTCGCAGGCAGTTGTTCTGGGGTGAGCTTGCCATAGCGCGGATCGAACCGTGGGTGGCGTTGATCATCTAAAGCGATCGGATTGGGGGCAATCGCATAGGCCCGGCGCCAAATCAGCACCTGCTCGTCGCCATATTGTGCGGCCATCTCGGCCTTATTCAAACCTTGAAGATCACCGTAGTGCCGTTCATTGAGACGCCAGCTGTTGTGCACCGGTACATACATCGTACCCATGGCATCAAGGGCGAGCCAGAGCGTGCGTATCGCGCGGGTGAGCACCGAGGTATAGGCTAAATCAAAGCCATAACCCTTTTCTTTCAGTAATTCGCCCGCCTTTCGTGCCTGCTCGCGCCCGGCTGCGGTTAAATCAACGTCAGTCCAGCCGGTAAACCGGTTTTCAAGGTTCCATTGGCTTTCGCCGTGACGCATTAAGACTAATTTATACATGGCTGACACAGGTTAAAGTGTGAAGGAGGACACCATTTTATAATTGTCTGACGCGTCACGCTCACCCGCCCCATTAAATTAGGGGTTAACCGTACTCATTTGGACACACCGTGGATTTTTTCTTCAGTCAAAACAACCTTCTTTTGCTCGCCGTGGCCCTTGGCTCGGGCCTCGCACTCTCGTGGCCCATGATTCTGCGTAGTCGCGCAGGCGCCGCCATATCAAGCACGCAGGCCGTGCAAATGATGAACCACCAGCACGCAGTGCTAGTCGATGTACGCCCAGCCGAAGCCTATAACGCGGGCCATGTGCCTCAAGCCCGTAGCCTGCCGATCAGCGACATAGACAAAAAAGCCGCGAGTTTGCCAAAAAATAAACCCATAATCGTCATCTGCGATTTGGGACGTACCGCCATCGGTGCGGCAACGCGTTTGCGCGCGCAAGGCTTTACCGAAGTGGTCACCCTCGAAGGGGGTTTGAAAGCTTGGATGACCGCCGGACTACCCGTTACCGCCAATAAAACCGGAGCTTAACCATGTCTAAAGTTGTGATGTACACCACCGGCTACTGCCCATATTGCTCACGTGCCGAAATGCTCTTGACGCAACGTGGCGTCACTGAAATCGAAAAAATTCGGATCGATGTCGATACCGAGCAGCGCGCCCTGATGATGGAACGTACCGGCCGACGTACCGTCCCGCAAATTTATATCGGCGACACTCACGTTGGCGGCTTTGATGACTTGTCTGCGCTTGACCGAGAAGGCAAGCTCTTACCTCTACTCAACAGTTGATCTAAACGCCTTTCGTGGCACCTATCACCCTCTTACCGAGAAACATTTATGTCTGACCAAAACGCCCAAGCTGATCAAGCCCAAAATCCAAATGCACCCGTCTTCAACATGCAACGGGTCTACCTCAAAGATTTGTCGCTTGAGATGCCCAACGCACCCAATATTTTTCTTGAGCAAGAAGGCCCGAAGGTTGAGGTCGCCATCAACGTCGGTGGGCAAGCGCTCGCGGATACCGTCTATGAATCCACCATCACAGTCACCGTGACGACTCGGATTGGCGAAAAGGTGTTGTATCTGGTTGAAGCCACGCAGGGTGGTATTTTTGAAATCTCCAACGTGCCTGCCGAGCAACTTGATCCCTTAATGGGCATCGTGTGCCCAACGATGTTGTATCCCTATCTGCGTGCAAATATTGCAGATGCCATTACGCGCACTTCACTGCCACCCCTGCATTTGGCCGAAGTCAATTTTCAGGCACTGTTTGAACAGCGCATGGCGCAGGCCGCTCAAGAAGCTTCGACTCCGGCTGCGGGTGGCCGCGACTCGGGCCTCATCCTACCGCCCGGCGTGACGCGTCAATAATTTGAGCCTCCACATGCTGTCATCCGCGCCTACGGTGTCGCCCTTGAAACAGCATGTATCGGTTTTAGGCGCCGGCGCCTGGGGGACGGCCCTCGCATGCGCAGCTCATGCGCACGCGCCCACTTTGCTTTGGGCGCGCGATGCCAAACTTGTGCACACGATCAACACGCAACACGCAAGCCCGCGCTATCTTCCAGGCATCCAACTGCCAGACGCGCTCACCTGCACCGCAAGTTTGCTACAGGCGCTTGAACATGCGCAACAAGGTGTCGCGCCAGGTTTACTGATTCTGGGTGTGCCGCTTGCGGGTCTGCGGGCTTTATGCGAGCAAGTCGCCGCGCAACTTACCGAAAAAAAACCGCATCTTGCCGGAATCATCTACACCTGCAAAGGGCTTGAGGCCGACAGCGCGCTCTTGCCTAGCGAAATCGCACACGCGGGGCTCAAAGCCTTGGATCAGTTTCCAACTGCGGTGTTGTCGGGGCCTTCGTTTGCACTCGAAGTTGCGCGCGGACTGCCAGTCGCACTCACCATTGCAAGCCAAGCCCCGGCCTTACGTCAGGCGGCGATTGACGCACTACATGGCGGCAATATTCGCGTCTACACCAGCAGTGATGTTCTGGGCGTTGAGGTCGGCGGTGCGCTGAAAAACATCATGGCCATCGCGTGCGGGGTCGGAGACGGCTTGGGCATGGGTGCGAATGCCCGTGCAGCACTGATCACGCGCGGCCTCGCAGAAATGACGCGCTTTGGTGAGGCCCTTGGAGCACAAGCTGCCACCTTTGCCGGACTCACGGGCTTAGGTGATCTCGTCCTGACAGCTACCGGCGACCTCTCGCGCAATCGGCAAGTGGGGCTCGCCATTGGCAGAGGGCAAGCACTCGACACGCTGCTCGCCTCAGGCCTCACCGCGGAAGGTGCACGCTGCGCAAGAGCAGTGCGACAACGCGCACAAGCTCTGGGTATCGAGATGCCCATTACCGAAGCGGTCTGCAACGTTTTGTTTGAAGGCGTCAAGCCGCTAGAAGCCGTGACGCGTCTTTTGTCTCGCGTAGCAACCACTGAATAAATTCATTTTTTTGTTTTGACGATCTTCATGCGCTGCGTTCGCCACACCCCCATCTCGTTAAAAAATTTATGGTCTGCACTTTGCGCGAGCTTAGTGCGCTCCGTGACACTTTGTTTTATGGTTACTGGCGTCTTAGTCGCGCCTAACGCCTCAGCAGCATGGCCCAGCGATCATCCCATTCATTTAATCGTGCCGTTTCCAGCGGGTTCTTCGCCCGATCTACTCGCCCGCATCGTGGCTGAGCCCTTGAGCCAGACACTCAAACAAAATATCATCGTCGAAAATAAACCAGGTGCCGGGGGTAATTTAGGAACCCGCTTAGTCACGCGCGCACCTAATGATGGCTATACCTTGCTTTATACAATCAATGGCCCGTTAACCACCGCACCTGCACTCTACAAAAATACGCTCGGTTACGATCCGGTTTCAGATCTGGCGCCAATCACCCTGGTGGCCACCAGCCCAAACGTACTCGTCGTAAACGCAAATGTTCAAGCAACCACCGCGGCGGCCTTTGTGCAGCAAGCAAAGGCTCAACCGGGCGCCTTGAACTACGGCTCGGTCGGGGCAGGCAGTGCCTCGCACTTGGCGATGGAACTCTTTAAACAGCAAGCAGGGCTCGATGTGCTGCACGTCCCCTATGCAAGCTTTCCGCAGATCACCACAGCCATGCTTGCGCGGGACATTCAGGTCGCCTTTATGGTCCCTGCAATCGCCATGCCGCAGGTCAAAGAAAAAAAACTCACCGTGCTTGGGGTGACGAGCCTATTGCCCTTTGCGGCCCTACCGGGCGTGGTGCCGCTGGCCGCACAAGGGTTTGACAATTTCGAGGCCATCTCTTGGCATGCACTGCTTGCGCCTGCGGGCACAAACGCCGCCACTTTGCTTACGCTACAACAGGCCTTAACCGAAATCCTCACGACACCAAGCATCAAAGAAAAATTCTCTGCGCAGTATTTTTCGGTGATCGGGTCTGATGCACAAACGTTACGCGCCCTAATGCAAACCGAAAAAACCCGCTGGGATCAGGTTATCAAACGCTTAAACCTATCCCTCAACTAAAACGTCTTAGGCTAGATTCTTTGCGCAAGCGCATCGCACGCTACAGGCCCCCAACATAGCCTTGTTGACGCCACGCCTCAAACACTACAATCGCGACCGCATTTGAAAGATTCAGGCTGCGCTGCGCAGGCAACATCGGTAGACGTAAAGTCTGCTGCGGATTAAATAACGTACGTTGCTGCGGCGAAAGTCCGGCCGTTTCACACCCAAACACAAAGACATCATTGGCCTGCAAGGCAACCTGTGCCACTAACTGCGT
>CAIYCP010000190.1 GCA_903924715.1 uncultured beta proteobacterium | reverse complement strand
CCTGAATTGTCATAGCGCAGCGTCAATGCGCTATAACAAACTCAATGACATCGGGCTCACCGACGAGCAAATTCGCACCAGCCTGCTATTCACGGGCGAAAAAGTCGGCGATCTCATGTTGGGCTCTGTTGCAGTCAAAGACGGTAAGCGCTGGTTTGGTGTGATGCCGCCCGATCTGTCAGTCATTGCGCGCGCGAAGTCTGCGAATGCGGGTCCGACGGGTTCTGATTACATCTATACCTACTTGCGCACTTTTTATCGCGACACAAGCAAACCCACAGGTTGGGATAACTTGGCGTACCCTGCCGCGGCAATGCCGCACGTGCTCTACGAGCGCCAAGGTCCTCGCGAAATGACTTCAGTGGTGATCCACGAACACGAGGCGCCAGGTGGCAAGGGTCACGCTTCATGGGAGCGCGTCACAACAACCTATGATGCATTGGGCTACTCAGCAAGCAAAACAGAAAAGCTTACCAATTACCATGGCAAGGCCTCAACCGAGCACAAGTTCAAAGCACTTGATGCCTCGCGCACCTCTGCTTACGACAGTGATGTTGCAGATCTCACTAATTTCATGACCTGGATGTCTGAGCCAATCCAGCAAACGCGCAAACAAATTGGCGTTTGGGTCTTGTTGTTTCTGGGCTTGTTTTTTGTTGTGGCGTGGCGTCTGAACGCATCGTTCTGGAAGCACGTCAAGTAAGTTGTTTTTCAGGGCCAGCGTCTGCTTGACGCAGACGCTGGCCTTTCGCTTTTATTCGTATTTATTTTTAGGACGGAAATCCATCATGATGGTCCTCTACTCTGGCACCACCTGCCCCTTCTCACATCGCTGCCGCTTTGTGCTGTTTGAAAAGGGCATGGATTTCGAAATCCGCGACATCGACTTGTTTAACAAGCCCGAAGATATCGCCGTCATGAATCCCTACGGTCAGGTCCCTATTCTGGTCGAACGAGATCTGATTTTGTATGAGTCAAACATCATCAATGAGTACATCGATGAGCGTTTTCCTCATCCACAGCTGATGCCGGCTGACCCGGTCATGCGTGCGCGTACACGTTTGTTTTTGTACAACTTTGAAAAAGAGTTGTTCATCCATGTCGCCGCGCTCGAAGACCGTGCTGTTCGTGCCGACGAAAAGCGAATGAACGTCGCGCGTGCAGCCGTGCGTGATCGTCTCTCGCAGCTTGCGCCCTTGTTGCTCAAAAATAAATACATGCTTGGCGAAGAGTTTTCAATGTTAGACGTTGCCATGGCTCCACTACTTTGGCGCCTTGACCACTATGGCATCGAGCTTCCAAAAACAGCAGCGCCTATTCAAAAATATGGCGAGCGCATTTTTTCGCGTCCCGCTTATATTGAGGCGCTGACGCCCTCTGAAAAAGTAATGCGTCGTTAAGTTGCACTACGATGGCTGAAACTTCGACTAAACCGTACATGATTCGTGCTTTGCACGAATGGTGTACTGATAATGGCTATACGCCTCAAATTGTCGTTCGTGTCGATGCCAACACGCTTGTACCACCTGCGCATATTCAAGACGGCCAAATCACGCTGAACATCAGCGTGATGGCGACCAAAGGCCTCACGCTTGGTAACGATACGATCGAGTTTCAGGCTCGCTTCAATGGCGTCACTGAAAACCTGTATATCCCAGTCGGCGCAGTCACAGCTCTTTATGCACGCGAAACAGGTGCCGGCATGGGTTTCGAGGTTGAAGAACATCGCGAGCAAAATACGGCGGCCACAAATACCTCTACCGCGAATTTCGCTGCAGGCACGCAGGCACAAAAACTAAACAATCCTGCGGCGCCAGCGGCTGTGAGCCCTGAAACGGCTGAGCCAAAGCGACCAAAGCTCACAATCGTGAAGTAAAGGCTTTTGTTTAGCAACCAACCAGTTGCGATAAATACTTTATAATTCGCGACGTTGTGAAGGTGCTTGAACTTTTGAAGCACACCGCCGGAGTAGCTCAGTTGGTAGAGCAGCTCACTTGTAATGAGAAGGTCGAGGGTTCGAT
>CAIYCP010000189.1 GCA_903924715.1 uncultured beta proteobacterium | reverse complement strand
CGACGTATCGGAGGTGATGCGGTTAAGTTGCTCATTTGGTATCGCCCCGATGCGGACGCAAAAGTTTGCGAACACCAACAAGCCTTAGTAAAAAAAATAGGGCAAGAGTGTAAAGAGCACGATATTGTTTTGTTACTTGAACTACTGGTTTACCCACTCGCGAGTGATGCTCCGGGTTATCTTGAGGCAAATCGCACGAAGCTCGTCATTGAGTCTATGCGAGATTTCGCCAGCCCGGAGTTTTTAGTAGATATCTACAAGCTCGAACCACCCGCTGCAATTTTGAATGTGCCAAAACCAGATAGCAGTCAGGCAACGGCATGGCAAAAACATTTTGATGATTTAAGCCAACATATCACCCGCCCCTGGGTGTTGTTGAGTGCCGGTGCGGGCCCTGAGGATTTCATGCAGTCCTTGACTTATGCCTACCGCGCGGGTGCCAGCGGTTATCTTTGTGGAAGAGCCATTTGGCATGCAGCGTTTGAGCGTTTTCCAGATATCGCTGCTTTTGAACAAGAGTTAAAAACCGAATCCTGTCGTTATGTTCAAGAACTGAATGCGTTGACAGATCGCCTAGCCACTCCGTGGTCAGAGAAATGGGGCAACTCAGCCACAATCGAGATGACGGGCCAAGGACCAGAGTTCTCGAAACACTATGTTGTTGATTAAACATGACCCTTAAAGAACGACAGAAGAGGATTCTTCAACTGATTCAAAAGGCCGGTTACGTCGGCATTGAAGATCTGGTTAAGCAATTCACCGTTTCTGCCCAAACAATTCGGGGTGATTTGAACCAACTCGCTGATCAGGGCTTGCTGGTTCGCCAACATGGTGGGGCGTCAGTCGCCTCAAGCGTGTTCAACAGTAACTATGTTGATCGTCGTAACGATTTTGCCAAAGAAAAAGACGCGATCGGTCGACAAATTGCTGAACTCATGCCCGATAGAAGTTCAGTTTTTTTAACGCCAGGCACCACAATGCTCGCCGTTGCGCGCGCATTAATCAGACGTACCGATTTAAAAATCATCACCAACAACGTCGAGGCTGCGCAGATTCTGGTGCAACAAGAGCGTTTTGATGTCATTTTGATCGGTGGACATCTAGAAGCCAGAAACTTGGGCGTGAGCGGTACAACTGCCTTAAATGCCGTGCGCGAATATCGCGCCGATTATTGCATTTTTAGTGCCGGAGGTATCGACGCAAATGGTGAACTGCTCGAATATCACGAGAGCGAAGCTGCTGTGGTCAAGGCAATGCTGGAATGCTCTCGTAAGAGTTTGTTGGCAGTTGACCACAGTAAGTTTGGGCGGATTGCCTCTGTTCGGATAGGATCCTTGCATAAAATCACCACGCTCGTCACAGATAAAAAATTACCCGCCAATATCATCAAAGTGCTCAAGAACTCTGGCTTAAAGGTGATCACGGCGAAGTAATTTATCCAACCACGCTCGATAAATACAAAGTAATTAATATATTTTTTACGCCAAAGTCAAATACGAACACACGTGCTGTAGGTCAAGGTCGTGCTGCATGCTCCGAAGATGGTGATG
>CAIYCP010000188.1 GCA_903924715.1 uncultured beta proteobacterium | reverse complement strand
TATTCAAACAATGCGGGCTTGTCCATCCTGCGGGTAAATTCGGGCAGTGACAATATGGCTTTTTGCTCCGACCCAAAAGCAAAAAAATTACCCTGCTGACATGTATAGATCGGCTTGATACCATAACGATCCCTCGCCAGAAACATAACTCTCTCTTTTCGATCCCAAAGCGCCAGCGCGAACATTCCATTGAAACGATCAAGCGCCTTGGGACCCCACTCAGCAAGCGCATTCAAGACCACTTCGCTATCAGTTTTAGATCGAAACCAATAACCTTTTGCCTCAAGCTCTTTTCTTAGTTCGCGAAAGTTATATACCTCGCCGTTATAGCTGAGCATATAACGGTGATCCGCGCTGACCATTGGCTGGTGCCCCGCAGGGGAAAGATCCAGAATGGCGAGCCTGCGGTGACCGAGACCCACGTTACCTTCAATCCAGTGTCCCTCG
The DNA here is from genome assembly GCA_903924715.1 of uncultured beta proteobacterium. GTDB lineage: Bacteria > Pseudomonadota > Gammaproteobacteria > Burkholderiales > Burkholderiaceae_B > Zwartia. The sequence goes on along the minus strand of CAIYCP010000188.1, from coordinate 2,285 downwards.
CCGTCTGGCCCACGGTGGGCGATCGCATCCGTCATTTTTTGCAAAATAGGGGGCTCAACCGAAGCGCCATCAAGACGAATGATTCCGGCTATGCCGCACATTACTTGAAGCCTTCCACCACTGCATCTACTACGTACGACTGTTCGACCTCTGTCATTCCATTAAACAAGGGCAGAGAAATACTACAGTGGTTTGCAGAATATGCAGCGGGAAAATCCTCGGGTTTAAGCCCATATTTTTCACGGTAGTAAGACAACATGTGTACGGCGTGGGTCGCGGGTCTCGTGGATATCCCGCGTTTTTGTAATTTATCCATCCACGCGTTGCGCTGGTCGTTGACCCTTGAAATCGAGTCGATATTGACTGCTTCTGGCTGAAAAAGACACGGGTAGGACTGATAACCATGCTCATAACCAGCAAGCGTTACTGGTGTACGTAACCAATCCAACCCCTCAAACGCACGATCATAAACAGCAGCCAATCGCTGACGCTCAGCAATAATGGGCTTCGCGCGCTCCATCTGAGCACTACCTAGAGCCGCTTGCAAGTCTGTCATTCGCTGGTTATAACCAGCATCAGGATGATCAGCAAGTAAATAGGGTCGCGCGCCCAAGTGCCGCTGCAAATCCGACATGGCTGCGCCGTGATCGCGCAGACGGCGCAATTTGATCGCAAGCTCGACATTGTTGGTGGTCACCATGCCACCCTCACCGGTGGTTATCGCTTTGCGCGGATGGAAACTGAAACAACCGGTGTCGCCCAGCGTACCGACGTGCTTTCCTTGGTACCGCGCACCGAATCCGCAGGCTGCGTCTTCTATCACAGACAATTTGTGCTTTGCAGCAAATGTCAAAACTGCAGACATATCAGCAGACAGGCCAAAAAGATGAACTGGAAGAATTGCTTTTGTTTTGGACGTGACTAAACTCTCTAGCTGGGACACGTCCAGGTTGAATGTAGACAGATCAATATCGCAAAAAACTACTTTTCCGCCTAAATGTTCGATCACATTGGCAGTTGAAATCCAGGTGAATGCAGGCACGATAGCTTCATCCCCTGGCCCAAAACCCAATGCTGCCAAAGATAGATGAAGTGCATTCGTGCACGATGTAACAGCAATCGAATGCTGTGCCCCCGTAAATGCAGACCATTTTTCTTCAAACTCACGAACTTTAGGTCCCTGCACTAGCCAGCCACTGCGAAGTGGCTCGAGAACGCTCTGGATCTCAGCCTCAAGCAAGCTTGTCCGGGCGATCGGTATATTCATAGTTGCAGTCTGACTCATCCTAGCAAGCCCACGGCACGGCGCCTGCCTTCGACCTCAGACTTGTGAGCAGCGCGCCATTCAATCAGCCGCTTCAAGCCGCCCATCAAATCAATATCGGCGGTAAAGCCGATTTCTGCACCGGCACGCTTGGCCGACCCAATTCGGTTGCGAACTAAGGTTGCCTGACTTCGTGGCGCATAAATGATGGGTTTTTTGCAATCGGTCAAGACCAAGAGCATCTCTGCAAGCTGCTTGAGAGATGTTCGTTTACCAGTACCAACATTATAAAAACGGTCTTTGGTATCAGCCTTCATCGCGCAGACATTGGCGAGGCCGCAATCCTCTGCCGCCACGAAATCGAAGGCTTCAGAGCCATCACCCATGATGGTCGGGCTTTCGCCGCGATCAATCGCATCCAACATCTTCATGATCACTGCGATGTATGCACCCTGATAGTCCTGACGCGGGCCATAAACATTCATATAGCGCAAGCCCACATAGTTCAGACCATAGCGAAAGTGAAACGGACGCAACATGGCCTCGCCGCAAATCTTCGTTGCACCGTAAAAATTTTGATTATTAAACGGATGATCTTCTGTCATGGGCTCTTCAACAGCATCACCATACACGGAGGCAGAGGATGAATATACGAGGCGCTTGACTCCTTTTTTGACACACGCTTCCATCACATTGAAAGTGCCACGCACGTTGACATCAAAAGCACTTCTCGGAAATTCATGGCACTGCAAGAGCCACAGCGCCGCAAGGTGAAACACTCCGTCTGCCCCATCAAGAGCAGCCTCCAGCACGTCCGTTTGCAGCACGTCGCCGCCAGCCTCAAAGATTTTTACACGCGGGTCTTTCAGTACTTGTTGAAGATTTTCTACACGGCCACGTACAAAGTTGTCGTAAATGATGATTTCTTTTACGTCTTCTTTAATCAAATGATCTAAGGTGTGCGAGCCAATAAGGCCGGCGCCCCCAATCACCACTAGCTTCTTGCCTTGAAGTTCCATAT
>CAIYCP010000187.1 GCA_903924715.1 uncultured beta proteobacterium | reverse complement strand
TTTCGTTGGTTTGAGATAAATAGGCGCAACAGATTCAAGAGGTGTCATCACCAAATTTAAATCGGAATCAATGTGCGCAGCGCTGACGTTATCAACCGATAACGAAGCTAAATTGTCTCGCGACAGTAACGGCTCACCCGGCAAGCGTTCAAATACCATCGCTTGCAAACGCCCTAAGCCCATCGGCAGATCGACGACTACACGCGGGTGACCGCTCCAGAGGGCGGCGAGCTTAACGAGCTCACCCAATGTATAGACGCGAGGGCCCGCCAAGTCGTACGTTTTATTGGCCGCAGCCGGCAACGTCAACGCGTTCATCACCCCAGTCGCCACGTCACCCACAAAAACCGGTTGCATTTTTGCGTGCGCGCCCGCAATCGGCAGCACAAACAAAAAACGCGCTAGTTGCGCAAACATATTCATAAACTTGTCTTCTGGGCCAAACACCACCGAAGGCCTGAAAATCGTGAAGTCGCCCTGACCCGCCGAGGCAAAGGTATTGCGAATCGCCTGCTCGCCAGCCGCTTTAGAACGCAAGTAACCACTTGGCCCTTGCAAGTCGGCCCCAAGAGCACTGATATGAATGAACCGCTTGACCTGATGCGTTCGGCAGGCTTGAGCAATGCGTCGCGGCAATTGCACATGTGCACGATCAAAGTCAGGCCCGTAGGGCTGCCCTTCCCGACTATGCAAAATGCCCACAAAGTTCATGACAATATCGCAACCCGCCACCAACCGTTCAAGGGTTGCATCATCGTGAATATCGGCCTGAATCACCGTCACCGTGGGGTGCACCAACAGCGCACGACCATGCTGAAACTGACGGGTGGGCACGTGCACCACATGCCCTTGCGCCACGAGACGACCAACCACTTGTCGCCCGATAAATCCCGCCCCACCAATTGCCAAAATTCTCATACCGCCCCCAAAAGCACTCAATCTTGCGTCACAAAACCCGCATAGGACTTCAAGTCTACATTACCACCGCTTAAGATCACACCTACGCGCGCGCCCTTCGGCACGGATAGTGCGCCGTGCATGACCGCCGCGGCACCCAAACAACCCGTCGGTTCAACGACAAGCTTCATCCGCTCACCAAAAAACTTCATCGTCGCAATCAGTTGGGGATCGGTAACGGTCAAGATGTCCTTCACCTTTTGTTTAATCACGCCAAACGTCAATTGACCCAGGTAAAGGGTCAACGCACCATCGGCAATCGAGCGCGGCGGTTCGATTCGCACCACCTCGCCTTTACGCAATGACTGTTGGCCGTCGTTACCCGCCTCGGGCTCAACGCCGTACACCTGACACTTAGGGCTCAGCGCATGTGCAGACAAGGCACTGCCTGCTAAGAGCCCGCCACCGCCCACGCAAACCAATAAATAATCCAGCTCACCCACGTCTTCGATCAGTTCTTTTGCGGCAGTTCCTTGGCCAGCGATCACATGAAGGTGATCGTACGGAGGAATAATCACCATGCCAGTTTTTTGCTGAATAGCGCGTGCAACATCTTCGCGATCTTCTTTATAGCGATCATAAGAGACCACGGTCGCACCATAACCTTCGGTTGCAGCTTTTTTAGCAACAGGCGCATCGTGCGGCATGATGATCGTCGTAGCGACCCCTAGCAACTTACCCGACAAAGCGATTGCCTGTGCATGATTGCCTGACGAGTAGGTCAAGACCCCCGCACGTCGCTGCTCGGGCGACAAGTTCGCAATCGCGTTATAGCCACCTCTAAATTTAAACGCCCCCATCCGCTGCAGGTTTTCACACTTAAAAAACAGCTTGGCGCCGGTGAGCTGATCCGCGGTGTCTGAGGTCATCACAGGAGTACGGTGCGCCACACCCTTCAGGGTGGCCGCAGCATGAACAACATCATCGTAAGT
>CAIYCP010000186.1 GCA_903924715.1 uncultured beta proteobacterium | reverse complement strand
TGGCGACAAGGTGATTGGCACCAACCACACGTTGCCCACCAAACGCAGTGCGCGCTTTACCGGTGGGCTCTGGGTGGGTAAGTTTTTAAAAACCTGCACCTATCAACGCGTGACCACCGATGCAGCCTCTGCTTTGGTCGGTGAGTACTGTTCACGTTTGTGTCATATGGAAAATTTTGCAGGTCATGGTGAACAAGCGAACTTGCGTGTTCGTCGCTATGGCCAGCGTCCTGACTTGCCGTGGTACGAACCCGTGGTGGCAAAGGGCGATTAAGTACGGATGCCTTTGCATCGACCGTGATAGATAAAAACAAGAGGATCGCCATGAAGAGTGACATCAACAACAGCAAAGGTGTGACGTACGTGCGAGGACTCATGGCGCTGTTACTCACGGCGCTGCTAAGCGTCGCAGGCGCTCAAAGTCAAGACGCCTATCCAAGTAAGCCGATTCGTTTGCTCGTGCCATATCCTCCAGGGGGTGTGACGGACTATGCAAGTCGCACCGTAGCTGAGCGATTGGGAAAAGAACTCGGCCAGCCGGTGATTGTCGAGAACAGAGCAGGTGCTGCCTCAACGATTGCCAGTAATTTGACAGCCCGCGCTGCACCCGACGGCTACACCGCGTATGCCGCACCCGTATCGATTGTGATTAATCCAGTGTTGCAAGCGAAGGTCGACTACGATCCTGATAAAGATTTTCAGCCAATTTCGATGATGCTGACTTCGCCTTTTGTTTTGCACGCCAACAAAGATTTCAAGGCAAAAGATGTCAAAGAACTCATCGCGTTGGTGCGTGCCAATCCAGATAAGTATTCAATTGGTACTTCGGGAATCGGTTCAATCAACCATCTCGCTGCCGAATATTTCATTAAAACGTTTGGTTTGAAAATGGCAGTGATCCACTATAAAGGTGGGGCGCCCGCTGCGCAGGATCTGATTGGCGGGCAAATCGAGATGATGTTTTCGGCACTCAACGAAGCGCTTCCTTTTGTCACCTCTGGACGGACAAAAGGGATTGCGGTCTCGGTTGCCAAGCGGGTGGCACTTTTGCCAGAGCTGCCGACGATTGATGAGGCCTCTGGCATGACCGGCTTTGATGCGGTGTTTTGGGTGGCGTTGATGACGCCTGCTAAAGTGCCGCCCAACGTGATTGCGCGTTTAACGGCCGCGATGAATGTTGTGGGGCAAGATCAGGCTTTGCTCAAGGATTTGGCGCAGAAGGGCGTTGATTTGCAGGTTTCCTCGGCGGATGAGGTTAAACAGTTCATGCAGCGGGACGGCGCAAAGTGGGGACAACTGATTCGCGATCTGGGGATTAAAGAGTAGTTTGTAGCCTGACTTATTATTGTTTCGTGAACGATGCTCGTTACAATCAACTCTGTCGATGCAGACGGATCTAAACAATGTCTGATGTGATTGCCCTGATTTTTGATTTTGACGATACCCTGGCGCCAGACAGCACCTCGGGGTTCCTAGAGTCGCTTGGGGTCGATACGCAGCAATTCTGGAGCAACCGCGTAGATCCCCTGTTGGCTGAAGATTGGGATCCTGTACCGGCCTATCTGCATGAAATGATTGCGCTGTCGCGTGAAGGTCGGCATGGTGCAATTACGCAAAAAAAACTGCAAGAGTGGGGGCAAACGTTGCCCTTACACGCGGGCGTTCAAACCTTATTCAGCCGGTTGCGTGAGCAGGTGCGGCAGGCGCATCCTCAAGTGCAACTCGAGTTTTACTTGATATCGAGTGGTATCGGCGATGTGGTGCGACACACGTCCATCGCACATGAGTTCACCGGGATTTGGGCCTCGGAGTTTGTCTACGACGCGCAAGGTGCAATCAGTTTTCCCAAACGGATTGTCAGCTTTACGGATAAGACGCGGTATCTGTTTCAGATCCAAAAGGGCATCGTCGGCCCGGCCTTTGTCGGAAAGC
>CAIYCP010000185.1 GCA_903924715.1 uncultured beta proteobacterium | reverse complement strand
GGGTGAGGTGACAAACCACTCATCTTGCGCGTATTCGATCGCTGGGTTCACCAGTGCTAAAAGAAAAGCCATGATGGTGACTAACGCAACCGCGTGAACAAAGCCTCGCAAACGTTCGGGCATCATTTGTAAAAAAAGCGTCAAGCGCAGATGCTCATTGCGATGCATCGCAATGGCCGCGCCCAACATGGCCAACCATAAAAAAGAGATCGATACGACCTCATCGATCCAGACGATCGGAAACGAAAAAACATACCGAGACACGACTCCGATCAAAAGCATGACCACGATCACAGTCATCAATACTGCGCTGATGAGTTCGATCGGTTTCAATAGTCGAGAAACCAGCGGGCTAGTTGGAAGATTGATCTCAGTGCTCATCGTCAGGCTCTAGTGGGAACAAATAAAAAAACCGGATGCGGCTTCGAAATGAGCTCAGCATCCGGAGGTTGTCGTGCGAATCAGTGATCATTCGCTGAGACGCATGAAGGCGTTTTAAGCGAGTTTGCCGCTGTAACGCTCGAGCATTGACCAGGCTTCGTCGCCTAGCTTGCCCTTCCATTCAGTGTAGAAGCCACCTTGACGTAGGCGATCGCGGAATGAATCAGGCTTGGTTTGATTAAATACCATACCTTTTTCAGTTAACCCTTTCTGCAAGCCGGCGTTCATGGCCTCGACATCCGCGCGTTCTTTTAGACCGGCTGCATTGATATTTTTTGCGACGATCGCGCGCATATTTTCTGGAAGTTTCTCCCAGGCGCGTTTGTTGGCTAAGAACCAAAAGCCATCCCACATATGATTTGTGATTGAACAAAATTTTTGTACTTCATTCAATTTTGCGGTATCGATAATGGCCAGAGGATTTTCTTGACCATCGACCACTTTTGTTTGCAAGGCGCTGTACACCTCGTTAAAGTTGATTGAAGCCGGCGCAGAATCAAACGCCTTGAACATTGAAGTCCAAAGAGGAGACACAGGCACGCGAATCTTAAAGCCTTTTAAATCATCGGCGCTTTGAATGGGCTTGGTCGACGACGTAATTTGTCGAAAACCGTTATCCCAAATATTGTCCATCGCGACCAAATTAGACTTGGCAATTTCCTTTCGTACGTGGGCGCCCAGATCGCCATCAAGGGCTTTCCAGACTGCGGCATAGTCGCTAAAGGCAAAGCCGATACCGGTGATCGATGACGCAGGTACCAGAGTGGCCAGAATTAAGCCTGACAGGGTAAAGAATTCAACGCCGCCGTTACGCACTTGACTCAACATGTCCGTATCTGAGCCAAGTTGGCTACTTGGAAAAATTCGAATTTCGACACGCCCGGCGGTCTCAGTCTGAATCGCATCGGCCATTTCTTTGGCGCGAATATTCATCGGGTGCGTCAAGGGCAAATTATTAGCGTATTTGTACGAAAATTCAGCCTTAGATTGAGCCCAGGCGCTGCGCAAGGGTGCGGCCATTGCAATGGCGCCTGCGCCAACGCCGGCAAGTAGGTTGCGTCGTGTGATTGACATTGGAGAATCCTCTGTTGTGAGTAGTATCATCGGGCATCATAGCAACGAACCTTATGCTCTTGGCTGTTTTAGCGCGGGATGGGCGCTAAAATAGGCGTTTTCCCCTAGCTTTTCGCTCCTTTTTAACCGCCAATTGGTCCTGACTGTGTCACATATTCTGCATGCGCTCGGCTCTTCTGTATTGTCTCAGTTTCGTCAAGAACGACTGCTAGCAAAAATGAAGACGCAGGGTTTACCGATTGCCAGTATTACGGCACGTTTCGAGCACTTTGTATGGTGCGATCAAGCCCCCGATGCTGACACGGCCAAACGGTTAACGCAGCTATTAGATTACGGCCCACCTGCCACTGAGCCAGATTCGCAAGCATCCGCGTTCGTTTTACGCGTACTCCCCCGTTTAGGCACGATCTCTGCCTGGGCCAGTAAAGCGACTGACATCGCTCACAATTGTGGTTTCACGCAGGTGCAGCGGATCGAGCGCGGCATACGCTACGTGCTCACGCCCGAGCGAACTTGGTTAAAGACTCAAAAGCTTGATGCCAAGATGCTTGTCTTAGCGGCCGATTGTTTGCACGATCGCATGACCGAAACGGTCGTCGACGAAAACTTTGATCCGCAAAAATTGTTTGCTTCGCTACCAGGTAAGCCGATGCAAACCGTCGCCGTCATGGCGCAGGGTAAAGGTGCGCTCACTGAGGCAAACGTCACGCTCGGGCTGGCCTTATCTGAAGACGAAATTGATTACCTCAACAATTCGTTTACCGAACTTGGCCGTGATCCGACTGATGTCGAATTGATGATGTTTGCACAGGCAAATAGTGAACATTGTCGGCACAAGATCTTCAACGCTCAGTGGGTCATTGACGGCAAACCGTCTGATAAAACGCTCTTTGGCATGATTCGCGAAACACACGCTGCTCAGCCTCTCGGTACGGTGGTGGCCTATTCTGATAATTCGGCCATCATGCAAGGTGGTGAGGCTTTACGCTTTCAGGCCGCTCTGCCTAGCGAGCACTCGGGTGCGGTGTATGCCGCCAAGCCGCAACTCGTGCACACCATCATGAAGGTCGAAACGCATAACCATCCAACGGCCATTGCGCCGTTTGAAGGCGCGGCGACGGGTGCGGGTGGTGAGATTCGCGATGAGGGCGCTACCGGTCGAGGGTCTAAGCCTAAGGCGGGATTAGCGGGATTTACGGTTTCGCATCTGCGTTTTGAGGATGCGCCTCGCCCCTATGAAACTGATCACCATGGCAGCCCGGATCGCATCGCGAGCCCACTCTCTATCATGATTGAAGGCCCCTTAGGGGCCGCGGCGTTTAACAATGAGTTTGGTCGTCCAAACTTACTAGGCTATTTTCGTTCGTATGAACAAACTACTGGGGATGCCAGATGGGGTTATCACAAGCCCATCATGATCGCTGGCGGTCTGGGTAGCATCGACGCGGGTCTAACTAAAAAAGATGTGATTCAGCCGGGTACGTTACTGATTCAGCTTGGCGGACCTGGTTTGCGTATTGGTATGGGCGGCAGTGCGGCCTCGAGTATGTCAGTTGGTTCGAACACCGCGGCGCTCGATTTTGATTCTGTACAACGCGGTAACCCCGAACTCGAACGACGCTGCCAAGAAGTCATTGACCGTTGCTGGCAGCAAGGTACAAATAATCCAATTGTCGCGATTCACGACGTGGGGGCAGGTGGCTTATCCAATGCCTTCCCAGAGCTTGTCAATGATGCCGGCCGAGGTGCGACCTTTGATTTAAAGCGGGTGCATCTTGAAGAGTCTGGCATGTCTGCCGCCGAGATCTGGAGTAACGAATCGCAAGAACGGTATGTCTTGGCCGTGTTACCTCAAGATCTGAAACGGTTTGAGACGATTGCCGCCCGCGAGCGTTGTCCCTTTGCGGTAATTGGCATTGCGACCGAGGCCCGGCAGTTAACGGTGGTGAACGGCGAGGGCTTGCCGGGCTTAGATCAGCCGACCCCAGTGGCTCAGACGCTTCGCCCAGTTGATGTACCGATTGATGTGATCTTGGGTAAGCCTCCGCGCATGACCCGCGATGTAAAACGTTTGCCAGGGCAAACCGCAGCTTTAGATCTGACCGTCATTACGCTCGACGAGGCCGTGACACGGGTATTGCAACATCCAACGGTCGCAAATAAAACGTTCTTGATTACGATTGGCGATCGCACAGTAGGTGGCTTATCGAGTCGCGATCAGATGGTGGGTCCCTGGCAGGTGCCGGTGGCTGATTGTGCCGTGACGCTGGCAGATCATGATGGTACGCGTGGCGAAGCCATGGCGATGGGCGAGCGCACGCCTCTGGCGGTGATTGATGCTGCTGCCTCAGGGCGGATGGCGGTCGCTGAGTCTTTAACAAATCTTGCGGCAGCTGATGTGGCGTGCCTTGAGGATATTAAGTTGTCGGCAAACTGGATGGCTGCGTGTGGTGCGCCAGGGCAGGACGCGGCGCTCTATGACACGGTCGCGGCGGTTAGTCGACTCTGTCAGGATGTTGGCCTGTCGATTCCGGTCGGTAAAGATTCGCTGTCGATGCAAACGTCTTGGGTGCAAGATGATGAAAAGCGTCAGGTCATTGCGCCAGTATCCCTGATCGTGACAGCGTTTTCGCTAGTGCAAGATGTGCGCGCAACGTTAACGCCGCAACTGCGCACTGACGTTGGGCCAACAAGCTTGATCCTGATTGACCTGGGCGCAGGCAAACAGCGCATGGGTGGTTCTATATTGGCTCAGGTTTGCAATCAACTTGGTGAGACAACGCCTGATCTGGATGACGCGCAGGCGCTACGAACCTTCTTTGTTACGATACGCGCCTTGGCGCAATCAGGCGTGCTGCTGGCGTATCACGACCGTTCAGACGGCGGTTTGTTCGCAACCGTCGCTGAGATGGCGTTTGCCGGGCACACAGGTGTCTCGTTAAACATTGATATGCTGTGTTTTGATGATCATGCGCAAGACTGGGATGCCTATAATATTCGTGCAGCGCAAGTTGCAGTGCAACGCAACGAATTGACGCTCAAGGCGCTATTTTCAGAAGAGGCGGGTGCCGTCATTCAAGTGCCTACGGCAGAACGTGATGCTGTGATGCAGGTGCTTCGAGCTGCTGGTTTATCAGCACACTCGCATGTCGTGGGCGCGCTCAACGCCAGCGATACGCTTGAAGTGTTTCGCGATGGTAAGCGGATTTGGTCACGACCGCGGGCTGAACTTGGCGCACTCTGGAGCGATGTTAGCTATCGTATCGCGCTGCGTCGCGATAACCCGGCATGTGCAGAGGCTGAGCTCGCTACCTGGTCCGACGCAGCAGATCCGGGTATGTCGCCCAACGTTCTGTTCGACCCGCAAGAAGATGTCGCCGCACCGTTTATTGGCTTAGGTGCACGGCCTCGCGTGGCGATATTACGCGAACAAGGCTGCAATAGTCAGGTCGAAATGGCCTGGGCTTTTGATAAAGCTGGCTTTGAGGCCGTTGATGTTCACATGACCGATCTGCAAGCAGGTGCGGCAGATCTGGCGAGCTTTCAAGGCTTGGTTGCAGTGGGTGGTTTTAGTTACGGTGACACGCTCGGTGCAGGTGAGGGCTGGGCGCGCAGTATCCTATTCAATACGCAATTGTCGGATCAGTTCTCGCAGTATTTTGGGCGCAGTGATACCTTCGCTTTAGGTGTTTGTAATGGTTGTCAAATGATGGCGGCCTTAGCGTCCATGATCCCGGGTGCCGAAAACTGGCCACGATTTACGCGTAATCAATCCGAAAAATACGAAGCACGTTTTTCGATGGTTGAAGTGCTCGACTCGCCATCGTTATTTTTCAAAGGCATGGCGGGCACAACAATTCCGGTGGCTGTAGCACATGGCGAAGGCTTTGCAAACTTCAGTCGGCAAGGTAACGCACAAGCGGTGCTCGGGGCCATGCGTTTTATCGATCATCGTGGTCAGGCAACTGAAACGTATCCGTTT
>CAIYCP010000184.1 GCA_903924715.1 uncultured beta proteobacterium | reverse complement strand
GTTGTTATTGAAAAAAACGCTGCAAGATGAAGCGCAGCGTTTGTTGTGGCTCAAAGAGGCGGGTAGTGCGGTGCCAAGCATCTGGTATCAAGCGCCTGACGTCCTGGTCTTAGAATATGTGGGTCAAGATCTACCATATTTGATCCGTATCGCAGCCCCTGAGGGGCGCTTGAATCTGATGACCATGGCAGCCGAGCACCTCGCGAATTTTCACCGGGCTGGTTTTGTGCATGGTGGTGCACAATTGCGTAATCTCATGCTGCAGGATGACGGTACCGCAACGCGCATCGACTTTGAAGAAAATATTGGTGAAGCTCTATCCTTGCCGCTCGCACAGGCGTATGACGTGTTTCAGATGCTGTCCTCGATGGCCGGTTTGCGTGGACACGAATTTAGCCCCACCGAGCGCCAAGTGCTTTGCCATCAATTGCTTGCGGTTTATCTCAGGGCGAACCCTGATCCGCGAGTACGAGCATCTTTGAGCGCGATTGAGAAAAAATTTGCGGTCATCAAAAAGTATCTGGGCTGGTTATTTAAATGGATTCCAGGTCGTGATGTTCAAGGTTTTTTATATGTGACAAACACCTTACGGGTATCATTGCATAATGAATAATTCTCCTGATCCGCAACTCGAATACCTTCGCGTGCCACCGCACTCGGTTGAGGCCGAGCAGTCCGTGCTAGGCGGGCTCTTGCTTGACAATGGCGCCTGGGAGCGCGTCACCGACGTCGTCAACGAAGATGATTTTTATCGGTTCGATCACCGCTTGATTTGGCACCACATCGCGCGCTTAGTGAACCTGTCGCGCCCGGCCGACGTCGTCACGGTCAATGAGTCGTTGGCCAGCGTTGGCAAGTCTGAAGAGGTGGGCGGTTTAAGCTATCTCAATGCCTTGGCACACAATACGCCCTCGGCTGCCAATATTCGCCGCTATGCCGAAATTGTGCGCGAGCGTTCAATGCTACGCAAGCTGGTGACGGTGGCAGACGAAATCGCTGCAACGGCGTTTAACCCACAGGGCAAAGAGGCGCGTCAATTGCTTGACGAAGCCGAGTCTAAAGTTTTTAAGATCGCACAAGAAGGTGCAAAAGCCTCGGCGGGATTTCGTGAAATTCAACCGCTCTTGTCTGAAGTGGTCGACAAAATTGACGAGTTGTATCACCGCGAAGGCAATACCGATGTGACGGGTGTGCCAACGGGCTTTACCGATCTCGACAAAATGACTTCAGGGTTGCAAGGTGGTGACTTGGTGATTGTGGCGGGTCGCCCTTCGATGGGTAAAACCTCTCTGGCCATGAACATCGCAGAGCACGTCGCGATCGAACAAGGGATTCCGGTCGCCGTGTTTTCAATGGAGATGGGCGCCGTGCAGTTGGCGATGCGTATGTTGGGTTCAGTCGGCATGCTTGATCAGCATCGTATGCGTACGGGTAAGTTGTTGGCCGATGATTGGCCGCGCGTCACGCACGCTGTGCAACGCATGCAAGACGCTCAAATGTATATTGACGAAACGCCTGCGTTGAGCTCGGTCGAGGTCAGGGCGCGCGCGCGTCGATTGGCCCGCAAGTGTGGCAAGCTTGGGCTGATTGTGATCGACTACTTGCAGTTGATGGGCGGCGACGGCAAACCAGAAAATC
>CAIYCP010000183.1 GCA_903924715.1 uncultured beta proteobacterium | reverse complement strand
GGTAAGTCAATCACTTTTTGTTGCAATGCACCAAAAAAACGACAAATCAATCGACTTTAGCCCTTTTGTCCCCTAGACTACCCAACATAAACTCAAGGAACCCGCATGGCATCCTATTTTGGCAAACCTCTAAACTTGGCTTTATGCCGGCACTGGATTGCTGCGCTAATCGCTCTGGGCGCCCAGCTCAGCACAATGTCGATTGCCGCGGCGCAAGCAACCCAAACTGCTGCCGAATACCCCAGTAAGCCGGTCAAAATCGTTGTGGGCTTTGCGCCTGGCGGTGGTTCAGACTTTATCGCGCGCATCGTGGCTCAAAAGCTCACGGGTAAGCTGGGTCAAACGGTTTATGTTGAAAATCGTCCGGGTGCAGGCGGTAACTTGGGTGCCGAAATTGCACTGAAAGCGGCCGGAGATGGCTACACGCTGTTTTTGGCAGCAACGAGCTACACCGTCAACGCCAACTTGTACAAGCTACCCTTTGATCCGGTCAAAGATATTACGGCGGTCGCACGACTAGCCAGCGGTCCCTTCGTCATTGCCACAAATACCGGCACGCAAATCGCAACGCTACAAGCACTGGTCGAACGTGCAAAAAAAGAGCCGGGCAAACTCACCTATGCCTCATCGGGCAGTGGCAGTATTACGCACATCGCGACAGAATATTTTCTCAGTGTGGCCGGAATTGAAGCACTACATATCCCATACAAAGGGACTTCCCCTGCTTTAACTGACACAATTTCTGGAACGGTGCAGTTTATGTTTGGAACAGTGGCCTCAACGGTACCGCACGTCAAATCGGGCAAACTGGTGGGCTTAGCGGTCACGACCCAAGAGCGACTCGGCGCGCTGCCTGATCTGCCCACTGTGATTGAGTCTGGCTACCCTGGCTTTGATGTCGCGGTATGGCACGGACTCATCGGCCCCAAGGGGATTCCAAAAGATATCGTTGCAAAACTCAACAACGCAGTGCTTGAGTCACTGAGCGATCCAGCAACCGCCGAACAACTGGCCACAGATGGGTTAACACCTGCCAAGGATTCACCCGAAGCCTTCAGCCAGCTCATTGAGCTCGAGGTCAAGCGCTGGGGCGCACTTGTGAAGGCGCGCGGCATTACCTTGAAGTGAACTAGGCTCCACTCGCCTCGTAACCCAGCGCCTCTGAAATGCGACCAGCAGTGGATACGAGCTGTGGGATCCAATCGTCTTGCAAGCGACTAGAGGGCGCCGAAATCGATAACCCTGCAACCAGTTTGCCCGTGTCGTCGTAAATACCTGCAGCAATACAACGTACGCCCATCTCGAGTTCTTCGTTATCACGTGCATAGCCTAGCTGTCGCACCGAAACAAGCTCTTGTTCGAGCTTGTCTAACGTAGTCAGACTATTCGAAGTACTGGCTGCGAGTGCAGTGCGTGTAGCGTAGGTTCGCACCTGTCTACCATCCGCAGCAGACAAAAACAATTTACCGGTTGAGGTCAGATGTAGCGGGGCGCGTCCACCAATGGCTCGCACGACTTGCATGCCCGAGCGTTCGCTCCAGGCGCGATCAATGTAGATAATTTCGTCGCCTTGCTGGACAGACAAATTCACCGTTTGCCCTGTCAGCCTGTGCAAGGCGTGCATCGCCTCGCGCGCCGCCTCTCGTACGTTCAGGCGCCCCTTGACCAACGACCCCAACTCGAGCAATCGCATGCCAAGCTGGTACAGGCCACTGTCAACGCGATCAACATAGCGCCCAATCACTAAATCGCTCAAGATACGATGCGCTGTCGAGGTGTGCAGCCCCGTTGTTTTTGCTAAATCTTTGAGGGCAACCGGATCCGGTTGTGCTGCGAGTGCATCGAGCAACTGTGTCGCACGACCAAGCACCTGAATAGCCATCGCGCTGGATTCAGCGGTTGATTGGGCCGGCACGAGGGACTCAGGAGAAATATGACGAAGCATGTCAACAATAAAAATATGATCTATGTCTGCCGCCACTTGCGGCATTGCAACATATATTTTATCCCATATTGTGAAAAATTTATGGCTGTCATGACGACAGGTTAAGTTTTTTCAATACTTAATTTTTATCATTTAGCGTGATTTTTACGGATTTTGCGTAAACACCCCGAGTCATCACAAGTAATATCGAGGCCACACCCACCAACACTTTCGGCCGGATATTTTTGATATGCGCAGTGACCTTGAAATTGCTCAAGCAGCAACTAAACGCCCCATCCTCGAACTCGCCACTGAACGCCTTCAAATCCCTGCCGAACAACTTGAGCCCTATGGCCGTTTTAAGGCCAAGCTCTCGCTTGAGTACATCGACACGTTAGCCGCTCGCC
The DNA here is from genome assembly GCA_903924715.1 of uncultured beta proteobacterium. GTDB lineage: Bacteria > Pseudomonadota > Gammaproteobacteria > Burkholderiales > Burkholderiaceae_B > Zwartia. The sequence goes on along the minus strand of CAIYCP010000183.1, from coordinate 4,301 downwards.
CCGATGGCAAGCTGATACTTGTCACGGCGATTTCACCGACGCCCGCGGGCGAGGGTAAAACCACTACCACCGTTGGCCTGGGCGATGCGTTAAATCACATCGGCAAACGCGCAATGATTTGTCTGCGCGAACCTTCGCTTGGCCCGGTCTTTGGCATGAAAGGCGGCGCGGCGGGCGGTGGTCTGGCGCAAATCGTGCCAATGGAAGACATCAACTTGCACTTTACGGGTGATTTCAATGCCATTGCCCTGGCCAACAATCTGTTGGCGGCTCTGATCGACAACCATATTCACCACGGCAACAATCTGGGCATCGATGTGCGCCGAATTAACTGGCGTCGAGTGGTCGACCTCAATGACCGGGCTTTGCGAAACATCGTGGTGGGTTTGGGTGGCACCGCCAATGGCTTCGTGCGTGAAGATCATTTCGATATCGTTGTCGCCTCTGAAATCATGGCAATCTTTTGTCTGGTGAAAAACCTCAAAGAACTCAAAGAGCGCCTGGCAAATATCGTGGTGGGCTATTCACTCACGGGCAAACCGATTTTGGCGCGCGACTTACAAGCACAAGGTGCAATGACGGCCTTATTGAAAGAGGCGCTCGCCCCCAATCTGGTTCAAACACTCGAAAACAATCCTGCCTTTGTGCATGGTGGCCCCTTTGCCAATATTGCACATGGCTGCAACACGGTACTTGCGACTTCCACGGCCCTAAAACTGGCCGACTATGTCGTCACTGAAGCGGGCTTTGGTGCAGATTTAGGTGCCGAAAAATTCTTCGATATTAAATGTCGTAAAGCAGGGCTCACACCATCGGCCGTGGTACTGGTGGCAACCGTGCGAGCGCTTAAATATCATGGCGGCGTCGAGGTGAAAGACGTTGGTGTTGAAAACCTCGCTGCACTGCGCGCGGGCTTGGTGAATCTCGAGCGCCATATTTACAATATCAAACATCATTTCGGCCTGCCCTGCGTGGTCGCCATCAACCATCGAACAGAAGATACCGAGGCCGAGATTGCGCTATTGCAAGCAACGACCGCATCACTGGGGGTTGAGGTGGTGTTAGCCAAGCACTGGGCACAAGGTGGAGCGGGCGCTGCGGACTTAGCCCGTGCGGTGGTTCAGTTATGTGAGCAACCCAATCAATTTAAAGTCTTGTATCAAGACGAAGAATCACTGTGGGACAAAGTGCAAGCCGTTGCCACAAAAACCTACGGAGCTCAGGGCATTACAGCCGACGCCAAGGTACGTGCGCAAATTGCGCAGCTGCAAGCCGATGGCTATGGGCATCTTCCAGTGTGCATCGCCAAGACTCAATATTCTTTTTCAACTGATGCCAAACTACGCGGCGCACCGAGCGGACATGTTGTCGCGATTCGCGAAGTGAGGCTCTCGGCGGGTGCCGGTTTTGTTGTCATGGTCTGCGGCGACATCATGACGATGCCAGGACTCCCAGCGATTCCGGCCGCAAATGGGATTGATGTCAATGATGCCGGACAGATCACGGGGTTGTCATAATCAACCTACCCCGTAGGCGCTATTTGGCCGCGTGTGGCTCGTAGCGCGCACCTAAGCGCAAGGCCTCGACGCGCAAGAACTCGAGCGCCAGGGCGGCTGGTTCGGGGTCACCCTTAACGCCCAATTCAATATGCGGCACCCCGCCACCCTCGCCAACCGAGGGCAAACTAAAAGCCCGCACACCCGGCCATTTTTGCTCGAGCGCCTCAAGCGCAGGCGTGATGCGTGACTCTGGCATGCCGTACACCAAAAAAGAATGTTCAACCTGTTGATTTTTGTGATGTAAATGCGCGTATCGGCTATCGAGCGTCGCCTCAAGCATCGGCCATGCCATCACGGGAAAGCCTGGCACAAACGTATGATTTTGAATAAAAAATCCAGGAATCCGGTTGAACGGGTTCACCACCGCCTCACACCCCTGCGGAAAATAACCCATCTGTAAACGCTGTTGATTTTCAGGTGCATTGATGTCTGGATTTCCCTGACCCTTTGCAGCCGTTTCCGCCACCCGCAAGCCAATCTGCTCGGCAGCAAACGGATGCAAGGCTAAAGGCAATTTCAGTGCGGCAGCCGCAGCCTGACGCGTGTGATCATCGGGCGTTGCACCAATGCCACCACAACTAAACACGATATCGCCAGAGGCAAAACTGCGTTCAAGCGCAGCGATGAGCAAGGCGCGATCATCGGACAGTATTTCAACCCAAGAAAGTTGCAAGCCGCGCGCACTGAGTAGCTCGATGACCTTGGACATATGCTTGTCTTGGCGACGGCCTGAGAGGATTTCGTCACCCACAATGATTAGACCAAACCGTGCGTTGTCTTGAGATGCAGACATGTTGTTTCCAGAAAGAATTGAAATCAATCAAATTTGAGAATATGCGACATTTCAGCACAAATGCGTGCCTCTCGGTCGACTTCAGTCACCGAGCCTTCACACATCGAGTATTTTTTCGCTACGTAAGCGGCGCAAACTCTCAAGTCCATAGTGCGTGTACACGAGGCCCGAGAAAACAGGCAAGAATACCCACGCGGGTGGCAGTAAATTCAAGAGCGCACAGCACAAACCAATGACCCAAAAACCTGTTCCATGCCGCACCAACAAGATTTTGCGTTCAGCCGCACTGGCGTGCTCGACCACAGAATCCAGCCGCATCATGCGTGAAAAGGCAAAGGTCCACCACAAGATTGACACCAATAAACCGAGTGGCGGAAACAACCAAAAAGGCAAGGTCACGATCCAACCCAGTAAAAAGACCACGCTCACCCAAAGCGCGTTCCAGACACTGACCACAAAGGCGTATTCGCCCTGCAAGGACACGTCAGCGTATCGGTGGCGCGACAAGTGGGAGACCACCAAGGGCATGACAAACACTGCAGCCACGGCCAAACCTAGAATGCCCGAGGCGGGCAGTAACACCAGAATCGCGGTGACCGTGAGCAACCAGGTCTTGACCGAAAGCAACGAAAACAAGCCCATCGACACCAGCCATTGATTGGCGGTAATCAGCAAGCTGGAATCGCTAATCTGCTGATTTAACCAATCGGTCAAGGGACCCAGTGCAACAAAAAGAAGCACGACAGCCGCACCCAGCACAATCAGAAATGGCATCAGCACAGCAAACAGCATGCGAGGATGAAACTGGGACACGAGCGCACGACCGAACGCCTCGCCCACACCCGCCAAGCCGGCGGAGTTCGAAACAGTAGACGGTAAACTCAAAGTAACTTTCTCCTGATGAAAAGGGACTACTCACTAAGGGCGTCGATTCCGCATTTTTCTTAGTCGGGCACAAACGAGGCTATCATAGACAAACCTGATCGCCTGTGCCGAAATGAACCTTTATTTTCCGAACTCTTCAACGCTTGCCAAAACGCTTGAGCAGCCCGAGCTCATGGTGGTGTTGTGTTTTTGTGCCGCCTGGTGCGACGCGTGCAAAGCGTATCAACCTAAATTCGACGCTCTTGTCCAACAACATCCAAACGCTTGTTTCATCTGGGTCGACATCGAGGATTACCCTGAACTACTGGGCGACGAAGACGTTGAAAATTTTCCGACGATTGCGATTATGCAAAAGGAACAGATCCGTTTTTTTGGCACTGTCCTGCCGCACATCGAACATTTAAATCGTCTGATTCAAGCCATGCAAAGCCCCGGCGCGACGCAACAAACGAGTTTGCCAAACGACTTAGCTGAACGATTAAAAAAAACGAGTCGTGGTTAAGCTCGCTTAAGCCAAAGCCGAGCACTTAATCAGGTTTTTTTTGAGCTGCGCCGAGCAACAAACCAACGGGACGTTTTGCCAAGAGCGAAGACTTCTTAGCCACCATCACAGGTGCTTGCGCAGCCGCAGCGACAGCAGAGGCCGAAGGCTGATAGGGTTTTGTAAAAAAATCGTCGAGTGGTTTGACCGGTGCCGTATAACGACTGGGGCGTGCACTGCGCTCGGAGCGCTCGCTACTATGACTACCCCTGGGGCTATGACTCGTTTCAGCGCTGTGACTGGATCGACCACCACGCGACTCTTCTCGCCCAGCGCCGCGGGCAAGTAATTCACCTGGGATTTCTAAGGTGCCACGCACAATCGTGTTTTTGATGAGTTTTTCGATATCCAGCAAATACTTTTCTTCGGCCGGTGCGAATAAAGAAATGGCTTCTCCGGAGGCACCCGCCCGACCTGTACGGCCGATTCGGTGAACATAATCTTCGGCGCTGTGCGGTAGATCATAGTTAATGACGCAAGGCACGCCCGCGACATCCAGGCCCCGGGCAGCAACGTCGGTCGC
>CAIYCP010000182.1 GCA_903924715.1 uncultured beta proteobacterium | reverse complement strand
GGCGAAATCGCGATCTCGGTCAAGGGCTCCTGGTTGCACACGATCTTGTTTGAGATTCCTGTTTTAGCCATCGTCAATGAGGTGTACTTTCGAAACGTTTGCAAAGACCCTGATTGGGTCGAGGGCCGCAGGCGTTTGCAAACCAAGATGAAACTCGTGCTCGATGCAACCGACCTTGCTGAGTTTCGGGTGGCCGAGTACGGGACCCGCAGGCGCTTTTCGCATGCCTGGCATGAAGAGGTCGTGACCACCATGAAGGCCCAGATGGGCGAGCATTTTGCCGGTACCAGCAACGTGTGGTTTGCCATGAAACATGGCGTGTTGCCGTTAGGCACGATGGCGCACGAATATTTGCAGGCCTGCCAGGCCCTCGGGCCGCGACTGCGCGACTCGCAGGTATTTGCGCTCGAGACGTGGGCCAAAGAGTATCGCGGCGATCTTGGGATTGCCCTGTCAGACGTTTATGGACTGGCAGCCTTTTTGCGTGACTTTGATATGTATTTTTGTAAGCTGTTTGATGGTGCGCGCCACGATTCTGGAGACCCCTTTGATTGGGGCGAACGCATGATCGCGCACTACGAGGCCAATCGTGTTGATGCCCGAACGAAGACCCTGGTTTTTTCGGATGCGTTAACATTTCCACGCGCAATTGAATTGACGCGTCGTTTTTCAGGCCGTTGCAAAACAGCCTTTGGTATCGGAACTAATCTGACCAATGACTTGGGTCATGAGCCATTGCAGATCGTGATGAAAATGATTCGTTGTAATGGGCAAGTGGTTGCAAAAGTATCAGACGCACCTGAAAAAACGATGTGCGACGACATTGGTTATTTGGCGTACTTGCGCCAAGTATTCGAACTCCCTCCTGTTTGATTGATTGAAGGATTTTTATGAGTAACATTAAACGAGTAAACGTAGGCAAGCGTCTGTCTGATATGGCAGTCTTTAATGGTGTGGCCTATTTGGCTGGTCAGGTCGCTGATGACACCACGCAGGATATTACGGGCCAAACTGCTCAAATTCTTGCCGTGATCGACAAGTTGTTGGTCACTGCGGGTACTGATAAAACACGCATCCTGATGGCGCAGATTTTTGTTGCCAACATGAAAGAGTTTGACGGGATGAATAAGGCTTGGGACGCCTGGGTCGCTGACGGCAATGCGCCACCCCGTGCGACCATTGAGGCGCGTTTAGCAAGCGCAGACTACAAGGTTGAGATCGTGGTGACGGCCGCGGTCTGATGTATTCCGTTGCCTAGCCTCGCGGATGTTGATCTCGATACGCTGGTCATCGGCTTAGCACCCGACGATCAGTTAACGGTGCGGCGCGCCTTAGCCTGGGTGGCGCCTCGGTTGTCAGAGCAGATCACGGGGGGCGGCGAAACGCTGTTGGCCCATGCGTTTGGGTCAGCAAAAATCTTGGCTCAGATGCAAGCCGATGCGGCCACGCGGATTGCCGCCGTGCTAATGCTCACCCCCGAAGAGCCAGAACCGATCGGCGCAAAAGCGCGAGCCTCTGACTCAATTTCTGAAACGTTTGGCCCCGAGGTTGCACAACTTGTGCAGGGAACGCGTGCGCTGTCGCGCCTTGGGTCGTTAGCGAGTGGTGCCAGCGCTGGTGCGTTGGATTCGCTTGATCAAAAAGAAATGCTGCGCAAGATGTTGTTGGCGATGGCGGCCGATTTACGGATTGTGTTGATTCGGCTAGCGTCGCGTTTGCAAACATTACGCTGGCTCGCAAACGAGAAAAGACCCTGCGATCCGATGCTCGCGCGTGAAACGCTTGATCTGTATACGCCGCTGGCCAATCGCCTGGGTATCTGGCAGATCAAGTGGGAGATGGAAGACTTAGCCTTTCGTTTTACGGACCCGCAGCGCTACAAAGAAATTGCCAAGCTGCTTGAAGAGAAGCGCGTTGAGCGCGAGTCGTTTATCGCCCATGCAATTGAGCGTTTAGCTAACGGCTTAGCTGCACGAGGGATTGTGGCTGCTGTCTCGGGGCGCCCAAAACATATCTATAGTATTCACAACAAAATGCGCGCCAAGCAGCTGGCATTCAACGAACTCTATGACGTACGCGCGTTGCGCGTCATCGTTCAAGATGAGCGCGAGTGCTATGCCGTACTTGGGCTGGTGCATGAATGGTGGGTGCCAGTGTCCGACGAGTTTGATGACTATATTTCGCGACCCAAGCCCAATGGGTATAAGTCTTTGCACACGGTCGTTTCTGATGAGGCGGGCCGGCCCTTTGAGGTGCAGATTCGCACCCGGGCAATGCACGAATTTGCTGAATATGGCATGGCCGCGCATTGGCGCTATAAAGAGGGGCCCCGCGCGGGGCAGGTGGGGGCGGTGCAAGACTCAGCCGTCGCTGAGTACGATCGGCAATTAGCCTGGATGCGGCAACTTTTAGCGTGGAATACCGAGGCAGGCAGCCAGTCCGATGACCTGCAGCCAGCCAAGCTGCGCCGGGTCACACAGGATCGGATTTATGTTTTGTCGCCGCAGGCGCGCGTCGTCGAGCTGCCGGTGGGGGCGACTGCGATTGATTTCGCTTATCACCTGCATTCAGATTTGGGCCATCGCTGTCGGGGTGCCCGTATCGATGGGCAGATGGTGCCGTTACATACCAAGCTTGAAACGGGCCAAACCGTCGAGATTGTGACAACAAAATCAGGTGGACCATCGCGCGATTGGCTTAACCCGCAGCTGGGTTTTTTGGCCAGTCCACGTGCACGCGCCAAAGTGCGTGCGTGGTTTAACGCGATTGAGCTTGCGCAGCGCACGGCTCAGGGCCAGACGCTCGTCGAGAAAGAGTTACAACGGCTTGGAAAAACGGCGGTTAATCTCGAACAGTTGGCGCAGCAGCTTGGCTTTGCCCGGGCCGACGATTTGTATGTTGCTGCTGCAAAAGAAGAATTTAGTTTGCGCCAACTCGATGCTATTTTCCAACCCACGGCGCTTGAACCTGAGTTGCGTGTTGAAGACTTAATGGTACACGCGGCGCGTGCAGACAGTGCGGGCGGAGCTAGTAAAAGTAATGTTTTGGTCGTGGGCGTTGGGTCTTTGCTGACTCAGCTTGCGCGCTGCTGCCGCCCCGTGCCTCCGGATCTGATTGAAGGTTTTGTCACGCGAGGTCGCGGTGTATCCATTCATCGTTCGTCATGCACCACGTTGGCTGACTTGAGTCGACGCCAACCCGAGCGGGTGATCGAGGTTGCCTGGTCTGCCGCCACGCCCGGCGCGGTCTATCCCGTCGAGGTCACGATCCAAGCGCAAGATCGCCCGGGTCTGTTACGCGATTTGTCTGAAGTTTTTGCGCGGCTGCGTTTTAACGTCACCGCCGTCAATACTCAAACAAAAGCCTCGATTGCATACATGGCCTTTACGGTTGAAATTCGTGACGGTGCCGACTTGCAACAGGCTTTGGCGGCCTTGAGCGAGGTATCTGGCGTATTTTTGGCGCGTCGGCGTTAGCTAAAAATGCGAAGTAGCGTGTGGATTCCAGCATTTTTTTGAGGGCGACACTGCTAAACTGAGTACTTTCGCGCTAAACAGACGAGGCTACTTAGTTGGGCCTTGCTGTTGGGGCAAAACGTGCAGAGCATATGGTTGCCCGCACAGCTTGGTTTGATCCGGAGATCTGATCTTGAAACCCTATGATTTTCCCGATGCAAAAGGGCATTTTGGCCCGTATGGTGGTGTGTTTGCAGCTGAAACGCTGATGCAGGCCATTGAAGAGTTGCGCTTGTCTTATGACAAGTATCGTAACGATCCTGAGTTTGTCGCCGAATTCGAATACGAATTGAAGCATTTTGTCGGTCGCCCGACCCCGGTCTACCATGCTCGCCGCTGGTCAGAAGAACTCGGAGGTGCTCAAATTTGGTTCAAGCGCGAAGATCTGAATCACACCGGCGCACACAAAATCAACAATAGCCTGGGTCAGGCGCTGTTGGCGCGTCGCATGGGCAAAAAGCGAATCATTGCTGAAACCGGCGCAGGTCAACACGGTGTTGCGACCGCGACGGTGTGTGCGCGCTACGGAATTGAGTGCGTGGTCTACATGGGGATTGAAGACGTCAAGCGTCAATCGCCTAATGTGTTTCGCATGAAGTTGCTGGGTGCGACCGTGGTGCCTGTGACCTCTGGTTCACGCACGCTTAAAGATGCGCTTAATGAGGCTATGCGAGACTGGGTCACAAACGTCGACAACACGTTCTACATTATTGGCACAGTGGCGGGTCCTCATCCTTATCCAATGATGGT
>CAIYCP010000181.1 GCA_903924715.1 uncultured beta proteobacterium | reverse complement strand
GGATTGCTGATGAAGGCTGTTTCTACCAAGATTGATGGCATGTCCGGTGCTTTTAAGACTGCAAATCCTGCATGTTCGACCTGGGGTTTATGCAGGCGATAGACGTTTTTCAGTTCATCAAGCATCGTGTTTGCCAGTTTCGTTGAATCTTTAATTTGTGCAGTTGTTGATAGATCCAGTAAGACTCTGGCTAACTTTGGATCTTGAACGTTCAAATTGATTCCACCAATCAAATCCGCTGCATTTTCTTTATCGGCAAGCCACCGGGCGGCCGTGCTCGAGGCCCCACCGTCTGACAATACATACACAGAACTACCGCCTGCGGTAGGGCGAACGAATGCATCTGCATGAATCGAGACAAACAAATCTGCTTTGACGCGTCGCGCTTTTTCAACACGTACATGTAAAGGTACAAAGTAATCGCCATCGCGCGTGAGGTAAGCGCGCATACCGGGCGTCGCATCAATTTTTGCTTTGAGCCTTTGTGCAATGGAGAGGACAACGTCCTTTTCGCGCGTGCCGCCTTTGCCAATCGCGCCAGGGTCTTCGCCTCCGTGACCGGGATCGAGCGCGATGGTGACCATGCGACGACCACGCTCTAGTTTGTAGGGCGCTGCGTTGCCACTATTGATCGGTGGAGCAATTGAGCTGGGCAGCACAGGCAAACTTGCCATGGCCGTGCCTTTAGGGTTTCGGCCAATGTCGGCGAGAATTTGCGCGAGCGGATCCTCATCGATTTTTTGCGGATTGTTTTTGAGTAATGCGGCCAGTGGATCTTGCGCGACTTTTGGATAGAAGTCGAGCACGAGTCTGAACTTGTAGTCGCCTGCGGGCTTAAGCGTGAACACCTGCGGCGAGATGGCTTGTTTCAGGTCGAACACAATTCGCACAACGCCCGGACGATTTTGTGCAACACGCAAGCTACTGATGTAGGGGTCATCGGTTCTTACCTTGCGAACCAATTCATTTAACGCGGGGCTGATATCAATGCCTTGAATATCAACCACCATGCGATGAGGCGTATCAAGTGTGAAGTGTTCGGCTTTGAGTTCACTATCTAGCTCAAGCGTCACGCGCGTGTATTCATCTGCAGGCCAGGTGCGCACAGCCAGTAGGCGTGCAGCCATCGCGATGCGAGGAATAACAGGTAACAATAAAAGAGTTGACGCAGCGCCTAACAGGCGGCGTCGACTGAGCGCTTGGGTAGCTGACGAGATATCGTCGCGGTTTGAGCCAAAGCGGTAAGCCATTGAACCCCTTTTTCAGTGAAAGCACTCAGTGTGACTTGACGCCCCGCGCCCGCGTACACCAACTGGATTAACAGGTCTGGTGCGCTGAGCAAGTCGCCGGCCCGCTCGGGCCATTCGATCAAAATCAAAGCCTGGTTCTTAAAGAGATCGCGGAACCCCGCATCTAGCCATTCGGCAGGATCGCTAAATCTATAAAAATCAAGATGATAGAAGTATAAGTTAGAAACTTGATAAGATTCAAGTAGGGCATAGCTTGGACTTTTAATTCGTCCAGAAATGTTGCAGTGCCGCAAAAATGCCCGCACTAAAGCCGTTTTGCCTGCGCCGAGTTCACCTTGAAGGTGGATGCGCCCCTGCGCCGCGGGCCCCGGTACGAGCTGACCGGTCGCATCGGGTGCGAGCTCTGCGACGATCATCGCCAACATTTGGCCTAAGCCCTCGGTGGCAACTTCGTCGGGCAGGTCAAGAGAGAGTGTTTGCAAGGTCGGTGTCATGATCAACGCGCTGAGCCCTTAATAATAGCCACATTGTGCACGTGAGGGCATGGTCAAAGCAGTGGGATGCAAAAAAAGATAACGCGAGCAAAGAAAAAAAGTAAAGCGCAGCGCTCAACCCGTGCATTGTCACTGATCCATTGTTTGATGTAAAAAGGGGGCATGATGAATCGCCTTGCCTTGAGATGAACTCGACAGAATCCGCCTCGATTGGTGAGTTTATCGACGCCGTTTGGCTGGAGGATGGCTTGGCCGCCAACACCTTGGCCGCTTACCGCCTGGATCTGATTGGTTTTGAAGAATGGCTCAGAAAAGAGCGGGATCTTGAGCTGGATGGTGCAGTAGGCGGTGACATTGAAGCCTGGTTTGCAGCGCGCCATTCACAGACCAAACCGAGTACCGCGAATCGACGATTGGCAACGCTGCGGCGCTATTATTTGTGGGCGCTGCGCCATCAGCGTGTGGCGGTGGATCCGTGCCTGCAATTGACCACGGCGCGTCAGCCATTGCGCGTACCTAAAACCTTGTCTGAGGCACAAGTTGAAGCGTTGTTGCAGCAGCCACCGGTGCATACCTCGCGTGGATTACGCGACCGGGCCATGCTTGAGGTGTTGTACGCCACGGGGTTGCGGGTGTCAGAGTTGGTCGGGGTGGGCGTGCTTGAAGTGAGCTTGAGTGACGGTGTCGTGAGAGTGGTGCAAGGCAAGGGTGGTAAAGATCGGCTGGTGCCTTTGGGCGCTGAGGCCGCGCACTGGATCACCCGGTATATGGCTGAAGCGCGGCCGCAGTTGTTAGAACAACGAACCAGTCCGGCACTGTTTGTCACCGCGCGCGCAGCGCCAATGACACGACAGTCGTTCTGGTTGCTCATCAAAAAATATGCGGTACTTGCTGGGATCAATGCACCGCTCTCACCCCATGTGTTGAGGCACGCTTTTGCAACCCATCTGCTCAATCATGGTGCCGATCTGCGTGTGGTGCAGATGTTGCTCGGGCACTCCGATATTTCAACCACGCAGATTTACACCCATGTGGCACGAGAGCGGCTTAAAAGCTTGCATGCGCAGCATCACCCTCGGGGCTAAGCGGGCAGGCATTCAGCTAAAGTGCTGGCGCTTGTTAAACTAGCGTGCAAGGCAGCAGAACTTGCCTGGTTGCGAGTCAAATTCTCGCCGTAGCACAGTGGATAGTGCACATGCCTCCTAAGCGTGGGACACTGGTTCGATTCCAGTCGGCGGGACCATTGCACCTAAAGAAAACCATACTTTTCGCAAAGATGAGCGGTTTTTCTGGATGCTTTTCGTTATGATCATAGCCATCCTGCTGTGATTCTGAATCACAGTCCAAAAAATTAGAATCACTCACTGTTCAACGATGACGCAGACGCACACCTCAGAAGCACCTAAACCGCAGTTACTTGATGATCCGCTTGCACTCAGAACCATCCTGATTGGTACCTTGATTGTGCTGTTGGCCATGGGTGTACGCGCCACGATAGGCTTGTTTATTCAACCGATGGGCCTTGAGCGCGGATGGGGACGCGAAGTGTTTTCGATGGCCTTCGCAATACAAAACCTCGCCTGGGGCTTTGGTGCGATCGGGGCTGGCATGATGGCCGATCGTCTGGGAGCTGGCCGCACGATTGCCTTGTGTGCCGCGCTATACGCACTAGGCTTATTGGGTACAAGATATTCGAGCAATGAATTTGAGTTGTATATGACGGCGGGTTTGCTGATTGGGTTGGGGCAAGCCGGTACAACGTTTGCGGTGATTTTGCCTGTGATCGCGCGAACGGTGCCGATCTCTTTGCGCAGCACTGCCATGGGTATCGCGAGCGCTGGCGGATCGCTGGGGCAGTTTTGGTCGTGCCAACGGGGCAATTACTGATCGACACGCTTGACTGGACCGGAGCCTATTGGGTGCTGTCGCTCACGCTCGCGATGACACTGCCCTTGGCTTGGTTTTTGCGCGGGACGCCTGGACCGGGCACAGGGCCTCAGCAGTCGATGCTGCAAGCGATTAGTCAGGCCCTGAAACACCCGACGTTTCATTTGATTTTTTGGGGTTACTTCGTTTGTGGTTTTCATACCGCTTTCATCACGTTGCACTTGCCCGCGTTTGTGGTCGATAAAGGGCTGAATGCCAGCACGGGCGCGATTGCCATCGGTCTGATCGGTTTGTTTAATGTCTTTGGTTCCTTTACCGCGGGCAAGCTTGGTGGCGTATACAGCAAAAAGAATTTACTGGCTGGCTTGTATGCCTTGCGCTCGGTGGGTTTGATTTGGATTTTGGTGATGCCGACTTCGCCCTGGGTGGTCTATGTCTTTGCAGGTTGGATGGGGATTTTCTGGTTAGGAACCGTTCCATTGACGCAAGGCTTGATTGGGCATATTTACGGTCTGCGTTTTGGTGCAACGCTTATGGGGATGACCTTCCTGGGACATCAACTTGGCAGCTTCAGTGGGGTTTGGATTGGAGGACGTATTCAAACTCTGACGGGAAGTTACGATCTTGTGTGGTGGCTTGGCGTTGCGTTATCTCTCATCGCTGCTGCCTTGTACTTGCCAGTACGAGAAACGCCTCTCAACGCTCAAGCCGTGATTAAGCCGGCTTAGGTAACGCGGATGCAGCCACTTTCACGCAAAGCCTCTGTTTTGGTGCGAACTGGTCTGGCTGTGTTGCTCTTTGCTGTACTGGGCGTTGGTTTTTTGGGCTACTTCTCGGCGGGCATGCGCCTGAACTGGGAAACTATTGCCTCGATGTGCGGCTTTTAGCGCGCCCCTATGCAAAATTTGTCTGAGTTACTGAATATCGACTACGTCGGGCTTGGGGAGCTCGCCCCACGCGACACCACCATTCTCACCGTCAACAATCGACTGGCGCGCCGGGTGATTCAAAGTCTGGCTCGCGCGCAGGTCAGTCAAGCGCAGCGCGTTTCTCAAATGCCGCTTGTGGTCCCGTGGTCTGGCTGGTTGGCACAGCAATTGGCGCGTGCGGTCTTTCAAGAAGGGTTAACTGCGCACACATTATTGCTCGATAGTTTCGCCACGCAGACGGTATGGGCCGAGGTGATTGAGAGACTTGAAGAAAAGCGGGTGCTCATTGATGTGAGGCAGGCTGCTGCAAGCGCGATGCAAGCCGATCAGTTGATCGATGAATGGGATATCACGGTGAACCCATCTTCGGTCAATGAGGAGTACGAGAGTTTTTTACGCTGGCGCGATGCGTTCCGCAGTCGGTTGCACGCTCAGGATGCGCTTGATCCAAATTTAGCGGTGACGCGTCTCATACAACACATCGAGGCGGGATTGGTTTTGCCGCGCAATATCGTTTTGGCGGGCTTTACTGAAATCTCACCACGAATGGGGCGCTTGCTTGAGGCGTTGTTGGCTCGGGGTGTTGCGCTGAGGGTGCTGCGTGAGCCGACTGCGCAGCAGGGGACCCCCACACGTTTGGTATGCGCGACTGCCCAAACTGAATGGCTGGCGGCCGCGCACTGGGCACGCGCTCAACTTGAGTCGAATCCGGAAGGTCGTTTCGCGATCGTTGCGATTGCGCTGGATTCACAAGCCCCGTTTGCGCGTCGTGTGTTGAGGCGTGTGCTGAGCAATGCGCAAGGTGAACCCGAACATACGTTTAACGTGGCCGTCGCTCGACCCTTGGCAGATTGGGAGGCTGGGCGCGCTGCGTTAGCCTGGCTGCGCACCTTTGTATTAATGAAAGAGCAAAACGGAGGAGCACCTGCTGAGCTCAGTGCCGCCTTGCTAGCAGGCCACTGCATTGGTCACGATGCTGAAATGGGAGCGCGCGCATTGATTGATGCGCGTTGGCGCCAAAACTATCTGAACCATGTGAATCTTGCCAATTGGACGGCTGCAGTTTCAAAGCTTGAGCAGCTATCGCCTGCTTGGCAGCGCGCCTGGCAAGATTGGCAGACGATGCCTTCGCGTGCCCCGATCCATCTGTGGTCGGGCTGCTTTCGTGCCACGCTGGCATTACTCGGCTTTCCAGGACGTGGTCAGCAAAGTTCTGCAGCTTTTCAAGTGGTGGAAGCGCTTGATGGTTTGTTTGAACGTTTTGAAGCGCTCTCTGCAGTGCTTCATGTCGTCACGGCAGGTGACGCCTTAAAGCTCTTGAATCGACTTGCGCGCAGCACCTTGTTTCAACCACAGCGTGCGGCCGATGCACGTTTAGATGTATTGGGCCTGCTCGAGGCCGAAGGTGGGCAGTGGGATGCAATATGGTTATTGGGTTTAACCGATGAAGTATTGCCCGCTGTCGCTAAGCCCAATCCCTTTATTCCAATTGCGGCCTTGCGTCAGGCCCAAGCGCCGCGTGCGACCCCCGAGCGTGAGCGTCAGTGGGCCGAACAAATCTTTGCGAATCTTTGCCAGACTGCGCCAAGCATCGTACTGAGCTCGGCGTTATTTGAAGGCGAGCGTGCCTTGCGACCTTCTCCGCTGATCAGGCCGTTTGAACCTAGTGCAGATTGCTGGACACCCGTGGCGCCCCCCTTGCTACCTCCGTCGATTGAACGGGTGCGCGACGACCAAGGCCCTCATGTTGGGCCCGACGAAACAATTTCAGGTGGAATTGGCTTGCTTGAGCTTCAAGCGCGTAACCCGTTATGGGCCTTTATCCGGCATCGATTAGGTGTGCGAGGCTTGCCGGCCTATACCGAGCTCGCCTACAAAATGCAGCGAGGTCTTTTTTTGCATGGAGTCTTGCAGCGCGTGTGGGAAGAGCTGCGTGATCAAGAGACCCTGCACGCTGCTGTGATGAGCCAAACACTTGACGTACAACTTGAGCGCATTGCAAGTGAAGTGGGTCGTAAAGAGTTACAGGCTTTTGGCGCAACGTTACAACGACTTGAAATTGAGCGGGGTATCTCGGTTGTGCGACAGTGGCTTGCGCTAGAAGAGCAACGCCTACCTTTTAAGGTCGTTGAGGTTGAGCAAAAACGCAAACTCAACCTAAACGGACTGACGCTTGACGTACGCTTAGATCGACTAGATGTTGTCGGTGATGAGCAAGAGCATGTCATTATTGATTACAAATCAGGCGCGAGCTTACCTAAAGTGTTGGCTGATTGGAAAACGCCGCGACCTTTGAATTTACAGGTACCTGCATACGCGACCATGCTTGGACTTGCTTCAGAAGTTGAGCAGCGCGCACCCGAAAAAATTTCTGGTTTAGTGCTTGTACAGTTGCACTCAAAAGAAACGGCTGTGACCGGGTTGGTCCAAAATGCAGGTCTTGGTTTAGTAGGCCCCAAGACCCTTGAAGAAGCAAAATATCAAGATGAAAACTGGCAAGCGCTGTTGGCCCGACTTAAGGCTGCAATCGAAATATTAGCAACTGAATTTACCTCGGGTCATGCGTTAAACGAATCTTGGCACAAAGCAGATTTAGAGCATTGCGACGTATTGCCCTTGTTGCGCCTATATGAAGATGAGGCAAGCGATGAGTGAAAGGCAACCGCGCGATGCAGCGATTCGAATGCAAGCCATTGATCCAAGCCGCTCTTTTTTAGTGCAGGCGCCCGCAGGCTCTGGCAAAACAGAGCTGCTCACCGATCGAATCCTTGCTTTGCTGAGCACCGTTAAGCGACCAGAGGAAATCGTCGCCATTACGTTTACCCGTAAAGCTGCGGCCGAGATGCATGAGCGTGTGCTTGAGAAGCTTGCCAAGGGATTGATCGATACCCCGCCATTGCTTGAGCATGAGCGTCGTAGTTGGGAAATGGCACGTCGTGCACTCGTGCGTGATCAAGAGTACGAATGGAATATTTTGCAATATCCCGCTCGTTTGACAATTCGCACCATTGACTCTTTTTGTGCTTCGCTGGTGCGCGCGATGCCTTGGATGTCCTCGATGGGTGGGGTGCCTAAAATCGCTGAGGACGCCCGACCGCATTATCTTGCTGCGGCCAGCGCAACCCTTGAGATGGCGGGCGCGCAAGCTGAAGTCAAGCGCTTACTGGATCATATGGATTTGGATGTGGCCGCTGCGCGTGATGCACTCGCGGACATGTTGAGTCAACGCGATCAGTGGCTGCCTCATATGGAGCGAAGCGACGATCATAAAGCGCTTGAGCAAAACTTGTGCCAAGCCATTGAACAAGATCTTCGCCAGTTGCTCGAAGCCATGCCTGAAAACTGGGCGCATGAATTAGGGCCGCTTGGTTCGATTGCCGCCAATAATTTGCTTGAGGCAGACTCAGAGAGCCCGATTGGTGCTTTACTCGATTGGGCTGGTGAGTCGTTCGAGGCGACGTTCGATGACTTACAGCGCTGGCAGGGTTTAGCCGCTTTGTTATTGACGGACAAAGGGCAGCTCAGAAAGACGATTACTGTTAATCAAGGGTTCCCGGCGGGTGCAGAGTTTAAGCAAGCCAAGGCAGAGCTCGTAGGCTGGCTCGAGGCACATCGGCCATCCGAACACGACCGGGGTGAGCCACCCGAGTGGTTACGTCGTTTGGCGCAAGTGACGAACATTCCTCAATACCAGTTTACTCCAGCGCAGCGCGAGATTATTGAGGCGCAGATTGCGTGTTTAAAGTTGGCCGCAGGTCAATTGACGTTGCGTTTTATACAAGCAGGCGAGGTGGACTTTATCGAAATTGCGCGTCGAGCCGATATGGCGCTTGGCTACGCCGATGATCCCAGCGAACTTTTGCTAAAGCTTGATGCGAGTATTCAGCACTTACTGATCGACGAATTTCAGGACACGAGCCTTTCTCAGATTTCATTGATTAAGAAATTAACCTCGGGTTGGCAACCAGACGATGGACGCAGTGTGTTCTTGGTCGGAGACCCAATGCAATCGATTTATCGGTTTCGCAAAGCAGATGTGAGTTTATTTATCAAGGTGCGAGACCAAGGTCTGGAAGGCCTGCCTTTGACGTGTCTGCAGCTCACGGATAACTTTCGTTCTCAAGGCAAAATTGTTCAGTGGGTCAATGCAACCTTTACACCCATGTTTCCTGAAGTAGATGACCCAGAGATTGGCGCAATTTCGTATGCCCAGTCGGTGGCTTTCAAGGGTGAAACAATTGCGCAGGCCGTGCAGTACCATTCTTTTTTGCCTGAAGATCGACAAGCGTCGCAACAAAGAGTGGTCGAGCTTGCGCGGCAGGCGCTAGAAGACTTCGGTCGACCTGATCACAAACATCCGGTTGCAATCTTGGTGCGTGCGCGTTCGCATTTGTTAGACGTGACTCAATTGCTTCAACGCGCTGGGATTCCCTGTCGGGCAGTTGAATTGGTGCCCTTGCATCAACGTCCGTACGTCGTTGATTTGGTGCAAATCGCACGCGCACTGACCCATCCTGCGGACCGACTAGCCTGGATATCAGTCTTGCGTTCTCCCTACTGTGGATTGATGCTTGAAAGTCTGCATGGTTTGTTTGCGAACCACCGTCAGACAGTGCCAGACATTTTGCGTTCAGCACTCGAGTCTCATCCCTCCAGCGGATTGTGCTTGGCGCAACAGGTCTTGCGTCCTGCGGAGTTTGAGCGTTTGCGTGCAACGGCGCAGATCTTGCTTCAAGCCATGAGCCAAGATGATGTGCAGCCTTTTGCCGCGCGTCTCGAAGAGGTATGGAGAGCGCTGGCCGGCCCCGCTTTGGCAGACTCCGAGGCAGACTTGCAAGATGCAGAGAGCTTATTTGCGCTGATTGAAAGCCTTGCCCCGTATGGGGCACTTGAGATCGACATACTGCAAGAGCGTTTAACTAAACTGTACGCCTCGCCTGATCCGCACGTGCGTGCAGTTGAAGTGATGACCATGCATAAATGCAAGGGACTGCAATTTGAGACGGTCATCCTTTACGGTCTGCAGCGCGGCCCAGCTTCTGATGAGGCGCCTTTACTGCGTTTTGAGCAGGTGGGTTCTCGTCTGATGCTCGGCCCGATTAAAGCGAGAGCCAGTAAAGAGCAAGATCCGATTGCTAAATATCTAGCCGAGCGAGAAAAGCGTCGAGGCGAATATGAAATTGATCGGTTGTTATACGTGGCGGCTACGCGTGCCAAAGAGGTTTTGCATCTTGTGGCGGATTTGAGTCTGTCAAGTCAGGTACTTGAGGTGGCCGAACCGCGTCAGGGCAGTTTACTCAAGCGGCTTTGGTCGAGTTGGGATCACACCTCGATCCCGACGATCGAAAGGCGGCCCGATCACGACTCAAAGGCAATGCCGTTTTATCAAGCGGGCCCGTTCGTTCGTCGCACAGAAGTTGCACCCGCTGTAGAGGCTGCGCCTGTGGCCCCCGGCTTTAATGCGGCCTATGTCTGGCCAAGCGTGAAAACCCACGAGCGCGTTTTGGGTACCTTGACCCATGCTTGGCTGGATCATATCGGTCGCGAAGGTGTTGCGCAGTGGTCAGAGGTAAAGTTGCTTGAGCAACGCAAACGGATCGAACGACAATGTATTCAAGCGGGCGTGCCGGCGCCCGAGTTGGCAGCTGCGGTGCAAGAGGTGATCGAAACCTTGGTTGCAATGTTGACGCACGACCGGGGCCAATGGTTGCTTAGTCAGCTCGGCGCGTATCGCGAGTGGGCATTGCTCGATGAGAGCGGCAAGGTGTCGGTGTTGGATTTGGTCGTGCAAGATGAGCGTGGTTGGTTGGTGGTCGATTACAAAACGGGTCGACCGTTAAAGGCCGAAACGCCTGCTAGCTTTGGTCAGCGCATGCTTTCACGCTACGCAAAACAGTTACAAGGCTATTGTGAACAGGTCGGTGCGCTGGATGGCCACGCCGTGCGTGCGGCGCTTTATTTTCCAAGAGATGACCTATGGTTTGATTTTGAACCGCTAGCAATGGGCAAGCCCTGCTAGAATGGTGTCTGGCGGGCCCCTTCGCATGGTTCGGCGGCAAATCTGGTCAGGTCGGGAACGAAGCAGCCATAGTCGTGCAGAAACAGTGCCGAAGTCAGGCTCGCCTCTCTAGTTTTTGTTAGTGAATT
>CAIYCP010000180.1 GCA_903924715.1 uncultured beta proteobacterium | reverse complement strand
CAAATTGCGCGTGCCCACTAAGTTGACGTCATAAAAGGCTTTGGGTTGACCATGGCCTACAAAAGCCACGCCCGCTAAATGCACGACATACTGAGGTTGGGCCGCCAGCACGGCGGCTTGCAGTGATTCAAGATCCAGCAAATTGGCTTTTACCGAGCGGGGCAGGGTTGGGTCTACATCCCCCAGGCCCCATACCTCGTAGCCATGGGCTTCAAGTTCAGCGGCCAGATGCAAGCCGGTAAA
The DNA here is from genome assembly GCA_903924715.1 of uncultured beta proteobacterium. Lineage (GTDB taxonomy): Bacteria > Pseudomonadota > Gammaproteobacteria > Burkholderiales > Burkholderiaceae_B > Zwartia. Next base: position 2,089 of record CAIYCP010000180.1, on the reverse strand, counting down.
CCCTTGCAACCCCGTGACCAAAACGCGTCGGCTGTTGCTGGTGTTCATCCGCGCTGCTCAGCCGGCATTTAAAACGAAAACCCGCGCTCATTGCGCGCCAAGTCTGCTACCACCATCATGCGACAGAGCTCTTCAAGCGTCGTTTTTGGTTCCCAGCCTAACGTGGCCTTGGCTTTTTCAGGGTTGCCAATCAAAAGCTCGACTTCAGCCGGGCGATAAAACTTTGGATTAATCCTGACCAAGACCTTGCCCGTTTTAGCGTCAATACCTTGCTCTTTCTCGTCGTTGCCTTTCCAGTCAAGGATGATGTCTGCCGCCTTAAACGCCATGGTCACAAAGTCACGTACGGTTTCAGTGCGGTTGGTGGCCAACACAAAAGTATCTGGTTCAGCGGCCTGCAGCATGCGCCACATGCCTTCTACATAATCTTTGGCATAGCCCCAGTCGCGCTTGGCATCCATATTGCCCAGCTCAAGCACATCAAGCTTGCCGAGTTTGATTTTGGCCGCGCTGTCGGTAATTTTGCGGGTGACAAATTCACGGCCGCGCAAGGGGGATTCGTGGTTAAACAAGATGCCACTGGTCGCAAAAATGTTATAGCTTTCGCGATAGTTGATGGTCATCCAGTGCGCATACAGTTTGGCCACGCCATAGGGGCTGCGTGGGTAAAAAGGCGTCGATTCAATTTGCGGAATCGCCTGCACTTTGCCAAACATTTCAGACGTACTGGCCTGATAAAACTTGATTTTTGGATTGACGATGCGAATGGCTTCAAGCAGGTTCACCGGGCCAATGCCGGTGATCTCGGCGGTGGTGAGGGGTTGTTCAAACGACACCCCCACAAAGCTTTGCGCAGCCAAGTTGTAAACCTCAGTGGCGCCCGACGTTTGCAGCAAACGGATACTAGAAGACAGGTCAGTTAAATCGTATTCAACCAGATGCAAATTGGGGTGGTTTTGTACGCCAAGCTCTTCAATGCGCCAAAAGTTCACCGAACTGGTGCGGCGATAGGTGCCGTAAACCGTATAGCCCTTGCCTAACAGCAATTCGGTTAAATAGGCCCCGTCTTGTCCGGTGATGCCAGTGATCACTGCGGTTGGTTTTGCGCCTGTATTCGCCACGCTTGTATCCAGTTAGCCATTCAAAGGCGTTATTATACTTCTGCAGCGTTTGCCTGCGCCCCTTGCCTGACCTCACGGCTTGCCTTAAGTATTTTCAGCCAAAACAATATGATCAAGTCGTTTGTTAAGTATTTATACGATCTACTGACCACCGGGCCGCTTAAAAAAGCCTTCAAAGCCCTCACCACCAAATTCCCCAGTTTTGAACCCTTCGTGCGCCACATTCAGGTGCAATTGTTTGATTGGTATCTGGTCAAGCCCCGAATCGTTCAGTTTCGTGAAAACCCTGGCCCCAAGGTTTTATTTGTTGATGTGTCGTTTTTGGTTTTAGAAGACTTAAAAACCGGGATTCAACGGGTGACCCGCAGCATTTTGCTGCAGTTATTGACGAACCCCCCTGCCGGTTACCAGATTCAAGCCGTCTATGGTGATCGCCATGTCGGCTACAAGGCAGCCCAAATGGGGCATGAAGCCAACGGGTCACTGACCCTAAGCCGCTCGCCCGAACCGCGCGCCATTGAAGTGAGCCCCGGCGATGTCTTTTTTGGCCTGGATTTTGCCTGTGTCACCACGCTCAAAGAGCAAAACTATCTGTCAAAGCTTAGAGCGGCCGGCGTTAAAGTCTATTTTGTGGTGTACGACCTGCTGCCCGTGCAGTTTCCCAGCTATTTTCCTAGCTCAACCAAAGATTTTCATGAAAGATGGCTGCGCACCCTAGTCAAGTTCGACGGCGCGATTTGCATCTCAAAAGCCGTAGCCGACGATTATCAAGCCTGGATTACGGCCAATCGCATTACGGTTAGCGACACCTTTAAAGCCACGTTTTTCCATCTAGGGGCCGATTTAAATAACTCGTCACCCTCAAAAGGCTTGCCGGCTGATGCCGAGCAGGCGCTGCACACCTTTAGCCAGCGCCCAACCTTTTTAATGGTGGGCACGCTTAAGCCCCGAAAAGGTTATCGCCAGAT
>CAIYCP010000179.1 GCA_903924715.1 uncultured beta proteobacterium | reverse complement strand
GACATATTCAGCGACGCCCGTTTGCACATCACGCATTGGGGCTTTAAAGCCTGTCGCCCGCAACGCCGAAATGTCAGCCTGCGTATAACTTTGATAGCGACCTTTAAGATCTTCGGGAAACGCGATGTAGCGTAGCGAACCGTGTTTCACCAGTTCTTCAAGAGATAAGGGTGTTTGCCCGCGCAAGATACGCATCGTATTGACCACGGCACTGGCCACATCGTTAAAGGGTTGAGCGCGACCTGTACCGCAATTAAAAATACCAGAAACTTTTGGATGGTCTAAAAAATGCAGATTGACATCAACCACGTCATGCACCGAAATAAAGTCGCGTAATTGGCCGCCGTCGGCATAGCCATCCCAACCACCAAACAAACGCACATGACCTTCGTCGATGAATTGATTCATGTTGTGAAACGCAACAGAGGCCATGCGACCTTTGTGTTGTTCTTGCGGTCCGTAGACATTAAAGTAACGCAAGCCCACGACTTGTGACGTCAAGGATTGCATACGCGAACGCAATACCTGATCAAACAAAAACTTTGAATAGCCGTAAACATTGAGCGGTTTTTCGTTTTCGAGCGTTTCAAGATAATTAGGACCTGCACCATAGACTGCAGCCGAAGAAGCGTAGATCAGTGGGATTTTGTGCGTTTGGCAGTATTCGAATAACTCAAGCGTCACGCGATAATTGTTATCCATCATAAAGTGGCCATTGCGCTCAGTGGTGTCTGAACAAGCCCCCTGATGAAACACGGCACGCACACCTGGCAAGAAACCATCCAGCACACCACGACGAAACTCATCTTTGTGCATGTAGTCAGAGATTTGTCCGCCGACCAGGTTCACAAACTTATCGCCATCGGTCAAGTCATCGACCGCCAAAATATTGGTCAAACCACGACGATTTAAACCGCGAATAATATTGCTACCAACAAAGCCAGCTGCCCCTGTGACCACAATCATGAGAGTTCTCCGGCAGTTACTGTAGAAGTACCTAGTTTACCTACGACGATCCCGCCCGCACGATTCGCCCAGCGCATTGCCTCTGGCCAATCGACGCCCGCAGCTCGCATCACTGCTAGCGTCGCGAGTACCGTATCACCTGCGCCAGAAACATCAAATACTTCATGGGCCTGCGCATCGACATGATCACTACCGTTTGCTGTAAAAAGTGTCATACCCTGCTCTGAACGGGTCACCAGCAACGCCTCAAGTTCAAGTTGATCGCGCAAGCCCTGGGCACGTTCGGCCAAATCTGCTTCGGTCGTCCAATGGCCGACCGCCTGCTGCATTTCGCCACGATTGGGCGTCACGAGCGTCGCACCACGATAGCGCTGATAATCACTGCCCTTAGGGTCAACCAAGACCGCAATGCCTTGCATGCGCGCGAGCGTAATCAAGGCCTCAACGTGTGCAAGCGCCCCTTTGGCATAGTCAGAAAACACCACGACATCGTGTTCAGCGAACAACGGGGCAACCTGCTGTTGCAAGGTATCAAGCAACTGAGCCGTCGGCTTTTCTTCGAAGTCGATGCGCAAGAGCTGCTGTTGGCGTCCGAGCACACGCATTTTGAGTGTGGTGGGATGTGCCGCATCTGCAATCAAATGCGCTTTCACACCGGCCTCAGCGAGTAACTCACCGACACGTGTCGCCGCTTCATCCACACCTACCAACCCCGCGAGCGTCACCTGTGCACCTAACGCTACAGCATTACGGGCGACGTTGGCTGCACCGCCGAGTCGATCTTCACGACGCACCACATGCACCACGGGTACAGGCGCTTCGGGTGAGATGCGTTCGACTTCGCCAAACCAGTAACGATCGAGCATGATGTCGCCCACCACGAGTATCCGAGCCTTGGCGACAGCCTCTTTAGGAAATGTTTTCATTCAAGTTCTTCCATCCGGCGTGGCTTATAGGTTTCCCACGCATTACATCCAGGGCACTGCCAGTAATAACGCCGCGCTTGAAACCCACAAGTGCGGCAGGTATAACGATCCAGACGCTGACTATGTTGATTAATCAAGCGACGCAACAGAGCCAAATCTGCCCCCGGGATTGGGCTTTCAAGTGGCATGTTGCTTTCAGCCGCATGCGCAAGCTCAGCCTCGAGCAGCCGGTCTAGTCCCAAGAGTGATGGATTTGCCTGCAGCGCTTCGCGGGCAAAGGCCCAAGCGACTTCAACACTCTGCTGAGCACGTAGTGCACGAAACACCACATTAAAGAGATCAAGGGACGGGTATTGCTGATGATGAGACTGCAACAAAGCCAAACCTTGGGCAGACTCTTGTGTCGAAGAGAAATTTTGTAATAGCTGCTCTGCAATCAACCCCGCATACTCAGGGGCTTGCTCGAGTACAGCTTGAAGATATTGTCTTTGAAGCTGCGGCTGTTGCGCCGAGTCTGCGATCGAGGCGTGAATCATCGCCACACGCACAGAAGCAGCCGACCCCAAGCCAGTTTGGCTAGCCTTTACCGCTTTTTCAGCCGCCTTCAACGCCTCTTGCGCGAGCTCAACCTGAGGCGGTTTGGTGGCAAGCGCAGCCTGCGCCTGCTCGCAGTGGTAATGAACCAATTGTGGCACCGGCTCATCCACCAGTTTTCTCAAACTTTCTACAGCAAGGATCGCGCGTGGCCAATCGTGCTCAGATTCATAGATGCGAATCAATGCACGCAAGGAAGCCAAACCAAAGGTCGTGTCTTTCAGTACGCTGAACGCCTCTTCGGCACGATCAAGCATACCGGCCTTGAGATAATCTTGGGCGAGCTCATGTTGCGCGTGCTCGCGCTGGCCAATGGGCAAATCTGCACGCGACAAAAGACTTTGATGAACACGGATTGCACGCTCCATTTCGCCACGACGACGAAACAGGCTACCTAAAGCGAAGTGAAGTTCAGTTGTTTCAGGGTCAAGTTTCGCGACCTCAACAAACGCATCGATCGCGCGATCGGGCTCTTCGTTTAGTAAAAAATTTAAACCCCGAAAATACGAATCAGGAAGATTACGAGTTTCGGACAAAATTTGTCGGATATCGAAGCGTGCAGCCATCCACCCCAAGGCAAACAGCAACGGCACAAAAATCAGCCACCAAGACTCAAAATCCACGCGGTCTTCCTAAAATCAAATCATGAGGCGGTTCGACGCCGGCTTAAACCCGATCAGCAAAACGCTGATCAATCAAATTGGTGATAAGGGCACCAACGTATCAGGCGAAATTTGCGCCGCACCAGACGGATTCACCGCCGCCTGTATACGGTCGAGTTCTTTTTTCAGGCGCGCTGCTTCACGACGACGACGGATTGACCCAGGCACTGTGAGCAGGAGCCCAAACAAAGTACCCAACACAAAAGTTGAAAGCATCACGACAATAAGAGGGACACTTTGAATCGCCCAGGTGCCATAAAACGTCACGCCCACGGGATCAGTATTTTTTAAAGCGAACATTAATACTGCGACAAAAACAATTAAACGTAAAGCCCAGACAAGGTAACGCATGGCTGATGCTCCAAAGTACAAAAAGAGATTGTAAGCGTCCTGCCGTTTTGATGCATAAAAAAACCGCCTAAGAGCGGTTTTTTTAATATCAAATCAATCACCAGACGCGGTCGTTGGATCGGTACCTGAACCACCGCCATTCAAATCCACCCGTTCGCGCAACTCTTTACCTGCCTTGAAGTGCGGCACCTGTTTACCAGGCACCATCACTTGTTCGCCAGACTTAGGATTACGCCCAACCCGCGGTGCACGTTCAGACAACGAAAAACTACCAAAACCACGGATTTCAATGCGCTGACCTTCGGCCAAAGCCTCGGTCATTGCATCAAGCACTGTTTTGACAGCGTAATCGGTGTCACGGGCGGCCAGCTGAGTGTAGCGGGCCGCCAGTGCGGCGATGAGTTCAGACTTGGTCACTGGGATTATTCAGTATCACGCGCCTGGTCGAGCTTGGCCTTGAGCAAAGCGCCCAAGTTCGTTGTGCCCGACGAAGCACTCGACTCTGAAATCCGCTGCATCGACTCTGCAGTATCAGCAGTATCGCGTGCTTTGATTGACAGCTGAATCTGACGTGTCTTGCGATCAACGTTAATAATCATTGCTTCAACGTTATCGCCGACCTTAATCGCAGTGGTTGCATCTTCAACGCGACCTGAAGAAATCTCAGATGCGCGCAGATAGCCCTCAACTTCAAGCGACAGGGTAACAATCGCGCCCTTAGGATCGACGGACTTGACCGTACCAGGTACGACTGCGCCTTTGTCATAGGTACCCACATAGTTATTGAATGGGTCGCCTTCAAGCTGTTTCACGCCAAGCGAAATACGCTCTTTGTCAGTATCGATACCCAACACGGTTGCGTGAAGTTCGTCACCTTTTTTGAAGTTACGAACTGCTTCTTCGCCGGTTTCGGTCCAGGATAAGTCAGACAGATGCACCAAACCATCGATGCCACCTGGCAAGCCAACAAACACGCCAAAGTCAGTAATGGACTTAATCGCGCCTGAAACTTTATCGCCACGCTTGAAGTTAGAGGCGAACTCTTCCCAAGGATTTTGACGGCACTGCTTCATGCCCAACGAGATACGGCGACGGTCTTCGTCGATTTCAAGAACCATGACTTCGACTTCTTCGCCCAAGGTCACAACCTTGCGTGGATCAACGTTTTTGTTGGTCCAATCCATTTCAGAAACGTGTACCAAACCTTCGATGCCGGCTTCGACTTCAACGAATGAACCGTAGTCAGTAAGGTTAGTGACTTTACCGAACAGACGTGTGTGCTGTGGGTAGCGACGTGCGAGGCCCACCCATGGATCTTCGCCAAGCTGCTTGACGCCCAGTGACACGCGACTTTTTTCTTGATCAAACTTAAGAACTTTTGCTTCGACTTCTTGACCAACAGCCAAGACTTCTGAAGGATGACGCACGCGACGCCATGCCATATCAGTGATGTGCAACAAACCATCGATACCGCCCAGATCCACGAACGCGCCGTAGTCGGTGATATTTTTAACCACACCTTTAACGATCGAACCTTCTTGCAGATTTTCGAGCAATTTCTGACGATCTTCGCCCATGCTGGCTTCGAGCACAGCACGACGCGACACCACAACGTTGTTACGCTTACGATCAAGCTTGATGACCTTGAATTCCATGGTCTTGCCTTCGAACGGCGTCGTGTCTTTAACAGGACGCAGATCAACCAGCGAGCCTGGCAAGAAGGCACGAATGCCTGCAGTCATGACAGTCAAGCCGCCTTTGACTTTACCGGTAATCGTGCCGGTAACCAGTTCGTTTTTCTCGAGTGATTTTTCGAGTGACAGCCAGGCCGACAGGCGCTTGGCGCGATCACGAGACAGCACGGTATCGCCGTAGCCGTTTTCGAGCGAATCAATGGCAACGGATACAAAATCGCCAGGTTTGACTTCGAGCTCGCCTTGATCGTTTAAGAATTCTTCAAGAGGAATCAGTGCCTCAGACTTCAGGCCGGCGTTTACCACCACAAAATTATGGTCAATACGCACGACTTCGGCAGAGATGACCTCGCCGGACTTCATATCTTGCTTTTCGATACTTGCTGCAAACATCGCTGCAAAGCTTTCGCCTGCATCGGTTGAGAGTTGTTGAGTTGACATGTGAAGGAGATCCAGGTGGCCTTTGGGGCCGGGTAACACGCCGTGAAGAATGCAGCTGCTGCGAGCAGATAAAGCAAACCTGCCTGACAGCCCCTACACCTTTGCGGGTGGGGTTGGTAAAACCCTTGACCACAGGTCAAGGACGTTTTGCACCGTTTGCTCGATTGTCAGTTGCGACGAATCAACCACGTGTGCATCTGTTGCCGCTATCAGTGGCGCAACCGCACGTTCAATATCTCGTGCATCGCGCTCGCGCATATCGGCAACAAGGTCGTCTAGATTAGCAGAAATTCCCTTTTCGATCAACTGCTTACAGCGCCGTTCGGCTCGCGCCTGGGCATCAGCAACTAAAAATATCTTTAATTCTGCGTCTTTAAAGACGATGGTGCCCATATCCCGACCATCGGCGACTAGACCCGGAGCCACCCGAAACGCCCGTTGTCGCTCAAGCAAAGCTTGACGCAGTGCTGGATTAGGCGCCAAGCGAGAAGCCAAATTACCCACATGTTCTTGACGAATCAAGTCAGCAACCTCAGCCCCAAACAGCGTCACGCCCTTTGGGTGAAAACTGACCTCAAGTTGCTGCCCTGCCCGCGCGACGGCTTGCAGGTCTTCGGGGTTGATCTTGTGTTGCAAGACCGACAATGCTGTCAGCCGGTACAAGGCACCACTATCCAACACCCCCCAACCCAAGGCTGAAGCAACGCGATGTGCAACCGTGCCCTTGCCCGAGGCAGTCGGACCGTCAATCGTAATAACAGGCGTTAACGCGCTCAATTCAATAACCCGCTAAACACATCAAAATAGGTTGGAAACGTTTTGCTCACACAGCCCGGATCCATAATACGAATAGCCGCAGGGCCAAACGCAGCCAGAGAAAAACACATTGCCATTCGGTGGTCGTCGTACGTATCAATTGATGCATCGCGCCATTGCCCGGCCTCGATGGGTTCAACCCTGAGCCAGTCAGGGCCACTTTGTACACGCGCACCGAGCTTTTGCAATTCGGTTTGCATCGCGGCAATACGATCCGTTTCTTTGACCCGCCAGCTACCAATATTGCGCAAGGTACACGGCCCGTCGGCAAATAAGGCAAGCATGGCAGCCGTCATCGCAGCATCCGGGATCAAATTAAAGTCGGCGTCAAAGGCTTTCAGTCGCTGCCCTGCTGAGACCTGACACCCCGACACCTCAATCGAGGTTGCTTCGCGTTGCACACTAGCACCCATTGCCTGCACCGTATTCGCAAAGGCCACATCGCCCTGAATACTGTCCTGCCCCACCCCGCGCACACGAATCGGCCCGCCACCTAAGGCACCCATTGCCAAAAAATACGAGGCTGAGGAGGCATCTCCCTCAACAAAAATCTGCCCGGGAGAGCAATAGGCGGCTTGCGCCGGCACGATAAAGCGTTCCCATCCCTGGCGCTCGACCTTCACGCCAAAGCGCGCCATCAGATTCAAGGTGATGTCGATATAGGGTTTAGAAATCAGATCACCCACAACCTCGATGGTGAGCGCCCGACCCGATCGCGCCACCGCCAAAGGTGCCGCCATCAACACGGCCGTCAAGAACTGACTCGAGACCGACCCCTGCACACGCACGCGATCACTCAGCGCGCCAGGCGGTTGAATTTCAAGCGGTGGATATCCGTCTTGCCCAACATAAGCGACGTGCGCACCCAAGTCACGCAAGCCATCCACCAAATCCCCAATTGGGCGTTCGTGCATACGCGGCACACCCGAGAGAACATAGTGACCACCCATCAGCGCCAACACAGCGGTCAACGGACGGATTGCGGTACCGGCATTTCCCATAAACAGGTTGGCTTGGGTCACTGAAAAACGCGAGACCCCTTGCACCGTGACCGACTCAGCAGAGTGACGTGTGACTTGCACCCCAAGTTGTTGCAAAGCGTTGAGCATCACAGTCGTGTCATCAGACTGCAACAAGCCATCAATGCGTGTGGATCCTAGCGCAATCGCAGACAACAACAAGACACGATTTGAAATACTTTTAGACCCAGGTAAGATGATCTCGCCCCGCGCTTGCTTGACACGCGGTAGATCAAGATACGCAGCAGCGCTCACGATTGATTGCCTGCCCAGTCGCGCCGCGCATTGGCAGCGACCTCGAGCATGTCTTGCAAATAAACGTAATCACCAGCGTTCAGGGCGTGTTCTGCGCGCTCTAGCACTTTACGAAACGCCGCGATTTCATTTTGCATCGCCTGGCGGTTTGCCTCGAAAATATCGCGCCACATTTCGGGCGAACCCTGCGCAACACGTGTGAAATCCCTGAAGCCCGACCCCGCGAGTTCAAGCTTCAGCGCTGCGTCATCGCTTTGCGCAATGTGCTGCATGTATAAGGCTGCGATCCAGTGTGGCATATGACTGATCGCAGCCATCGCCCCATCATGCTGCGCTGGATTCAGCGATACCAACTGTGCGCCACAGGCTCGCCAGGCGGCTTGCACCCGTTCGATGTCTTGAGGATGATTTTCAACGAGCGGTGTGAGGATGACGCGCTTTCCCTTGTACAGACTCGCATCCGCTGCCTGAGGCCCTGTTTCGTGCGAACCCGCCATTGGATGACTGGGCACGAACTGAACGATACGCTCTTGAAGACCCACTCGGGCAGCTTCAATCACGTTGTGCTTTGTACTTCCACCATCTGTAATCACTGCCCGCACATTGAGCGAAGGCTTGAGCGCAGCAAAGATCGCTGCAAACGCGCCCACTGGGGCCGCAATAAAAATAAAGTCTGCACGCTCGGCTGCTTCAGTCAAGGTCACAGCCTCGTCAATTAACCCTAAACGTAAAGCCTCTTGCAGCGTCTGGGGTCGGCGCCCAGCGCCTAACACCCGCCCAACACAGCCCGCTTGACGTAGCGCTGCCGCAAACGATCCACCAATCAACCCTACCCCGACAACCGCAAGCGTTGGAATATGAAACGAGGTTGGGCCTGACGCCGTATTCATTTGGCACCGGCCTGCACAATGAGGGCGAGTGCGTCGAGGAATTTTTGATTTTCGTGAGGCAAACCGATCGATACGCGTAACCACTCAGGCAAACCATCGCCGGTTACCGGGCGCACGATCACACCACGCTTTAGAAGTTCGAGATTGACATGGGCGGCATCACCCACTTTCACTAAAACAAAATTCGCGAAACTTGGGATGAACGTTAACCCGAGTTTGACAAATGCCTGTTGAAGCTGAGCCTTGCCATCGCGATTGACTGCAAAACTTTTATTTAAAAATTCGGTGTCTTGCAAAGCCGCGATCGCTGCTGCTTGAGCAAGTGAGTTCACATTGAAGGGTTGGCGTACGCGATTGAGCAAGTCGGTCAACGCTGGCTGCGCGATGCCATAACCAACCCGCAAACCTGCGAGCCCGTAGGCCTTTGAAAAACTACGCGAGACCAATAAGTTGGCATAACGTTTCACCAACCCTACGCTATCGACTCGCAACTCGGGCTCGAGAAATTAGTTATAGGCTTCATCGAGCACGACGGTCACGCGGGTGCCATGGCGCTGAGCGACGGAAGCCAGAAACGCCTCAATCTCAGCGTTCGGCAAATAGGTACCCGTTGGATTATTGGGATTTGCGATGAAGACCACGCGAGTCGTTGCATCAATAGCCTCGAGCATCGCGGGCAGATCATGACCAAACTGTTTGGCCGGCACCACGAGGTGGCGAGCACCACGCGCTTGCGTCGCAAGGCGATACACCACAAAGGCATGCTGCGCATACACCACCGAGCTGCCGGGCTCGAGTAAGGCGGAAGCCACGAGCTCAAGAATATCGTTTGACCCGTTACCAAGCGTTAGCCAGTTTTGCGGCACAGACCAGCGTGCAGATAACGCCTGCTTTAAATCAAAGCCAGCAGGATCAGGATAGCGCCCTAAGTGTGCCGTGGCGGCCACAATTGCAAGGCGTGCCGACTCGGGCATACCAAGTGGGTTTTCATTAGAAGCGAGCTTCACAATTTGAGTCGGATCTAGACCAAACTCGCGTGCAAGTTCTTCAATCGGCTTGCCGGCCTGATAAGGGGCAATTGCCGCAATGTGGGTAGGAGCAATCAATACCGAGTCTTTTGACGACATAAACGTAACACCGACGTGGTTCAAAAAGAAAAGTGCTTAAGTCAAACCCCACTGCTTATTGCGCGGGATATGAGCCTAATAATTTATAAAACGCACACTGCTGCTCAAGCGTTTCGAGCGCTTTTTTCACAGGTGCATCTGCGCAATGGCCTTCGAGGTCAACATAAAAGTAGTATTCCCATTGGCCAGTACGCGCAGGGCGCGATTCGAGACGCGTCATCGACACGCCATTGACCGATAACGGCGCAAGCATTTGATACACCGCCCCCGCCCGATTGGCCACAGCAAGAATCAAGCTCGTTTTGTCGCGTCCGCTTGGCAAAACTTCGAGCTGACCAATCGCTAAAAAGCGCGTCCGATTTTGCGAGTCGTCTTGAATACCAGGCGCCAAGACTTGCAAGCCCCACGCGCGCGCTGCGATATCACTTGCGATCGCTGCAATTGTCGGATCAAGCGAGGCCAGCCGAGCCGCTTCAGAGTTGCTAGAAACAGGTTCACGCTTGATGCCGGGATATTCGCGATTCAGCCAGTTTTGGCACTGCGCCAACGCCTGCGGATGGGCCATGATCTTCGTTACGCCCTTCATGTCGCTATTTTTTGTCAAGAGACAATGGCGAATCAACAGAGAACGCTCACCCAAGATACGCAACGACGAACCCAACAACAAATCAAGTGTGCGATTCACCGCACCTTCGGTTGAGTTTTCGACAGGCACCATTCCAACCTGCGCCGCACCTGCCTCAACTGCACGAAACACTTCATCAAACGACGCACAAGGCATGCCCGTCACTGAGTGTCCAAAATGCTCGAGGGCGGCCTGCTCAGAAAAAGACCCCACCGGACCTAAAAAGGCTACGGTTAGTGATTGCTCAAGCCCCCGACAGGCTGAAATAATTTCAGTCCACACCGACGATACAGCTTCAGCAGGTAGCGGGCCACGATTCAGTGTTTGCAATTGACGAATCACCTGCGCTTCACGTTCGGGGCGCAGCACAGGACCTTGTGCGTGAAGCGCATGTTTGACCTCACCGACCTCTTGAGCCGTGCGAGCACGTTGATTTAATAAATCAAGAATTTCAGCATCGATCTGATCGATCCGCTGGCGCAGTGGCAACAGTTTTGCTTGTAGTGACTCATCCATGCGATTTCTCAAAGTCCTTTAGATAGTCAATTAACGACAGCACACCTTCAAGTGGCATTGCGTTATAAATCGACGCGCGCATACCCCCGACCGATTTATGCCCCCTTAACTGCATCAGACCACGCGCCTGCGCACCTTGCAAGAAATCTATCTCAAGCGCCGTATTCGGCAAATAAAATGGCACATTCATGCGCGAACGAACAGAGCGATGCACGGGCAAGCGATAAAAACTGCTTTGCTCAAAAAAACCATAGAGCGCCTGCGCTTTAGCGATGTTCAGCTGCTCGATTTGCCTCAGCCCACCCTGCTTTTTAAGCCATTTAAAGACTAAACCAGCCATATAGATCGCATAGGTTGGAGGGGTGTTAAACATTGAGTGTTGCGCCGCGACATTGGCGTAATTAAAGGCAGCGGGGCAAATCGGCAAAGCATGCCCAATCAAATCACGCCGCACAATCACGATGGTCAGCCCGGCGGGACCCGCATTTTTTTGTGCCCCCGCAAACACCATACCGGTTCGTTCAATCGGCATGGGACGCGATAAAAAGTGTGAGGACACATCCACAACCAAGGGCACCTCAGGCGCTCCCAGACTGTCCATTGAAGGCCAGTCCATGGTCTCAACGCCACCGATCGTTTCGTTACTGCACAAGTGTAGATAGGCCGCGTCTTTACGCACCCGCCAGGTATCAGGCGAAGGCACCCAGGTAAATGCCTCTTGTTGCACGCCATCGACGCGCGTGGGTACACCTGCACTGGCTGCGATACACGCATCGCCGTAGCGCTGGCATTCTTGATGTGATTTAACTGACCAGATACCGGTGAGTACAAAATCAGCCTTGGGCTGCGCGACCCGCCCAATCAGGTTCATGGGGATTACCGCATTTTCAGCGGTAGCACCGCCCTGCATAAACAAGATCGCGTAATCGTTCGACACTGCTAGCAGTTCGCGCAGATCCGCTTCGGCTTCGCTGCAAATCTGAATGAACTCTTGACCGCGATGACTCATCTCCATCACGGACATTCCACTGCCATGCCAATCGAGCATTTCCGCGGCCGCTTGCTGCAAGACCACCTCGGGCATTACCGAAGGGCCTGCTGCAAAATTCCAGGGGCGTGCCATATTAAGACTCCGAACCAGCCTCGTCAGGTGCATCTGTTGCACTTGCATCGGGTGTCGTATTGTCAAGCGCTTGGTCATCACCCTCGTCATCGACATCGCTTTCCACGACACGTCTGACGCCAGACAACGTACTACCATCATCCACACTGATCAGAGTGACGCCTTGTGTTGCACGGCCCATCTCACGAATACCCGCAACTGGCGTACGAACCAATACGCCCCCGGTTGTGATCAGCATAATTTCATCGGTTGCATTAGCCAACACTGCGCCCACGACCTTGCCGTTACGCGCCGAGGTCTGAATCGCGATCATGCCTTTGGTGCCACGTCCGTGGCGGGTGTACTCACCAATCGGTGTGCGTTTGCCAAAACCATTTTGTGTTGCAGTCAGCACTGTTTGGGTTTCGTCGCCCGACACCAGCATCGCAATCACATTTTGACCGTCTTCAAGCATCATGCCGCGCACGCCACGGGCGTTACGCCCCATGGGTCGCACATCATTTTCGTCAAAGCGAACGGCTTTACCCGAGTCAGAAAACAGCATCACGTCATGTTTACCATCGGTCAGTTCGGCACCGATCAAGAAATCACCCTCATCCAGATCAACGGCAATAATGCCGGCTTTACGTGGATTCGAGAAATCAGACAACAGCGTCTTCTTCACCGTTCCGCGCGAGGTCGCCATAAAGACTGTTTGATCTTCACTAAAGGCCTTGATCGGCAGTATGACTGTAATTTTTTCACCATCAACCAGCGGGAACATATTGACGATGGGGCGCCCGCGTGAAGTTGACGTGCCCTGTGGGACTTCCCACACTTTAAGCCAATAGACCCGGCCTCGATCAGAGAAACACAACAGAAAGTCATGTGTATTCGCTGAGAAGAGCTGGTCAATCCAGTCGTTCTCTTTAGTGGCGGCAGCACGCCTGCCACGACCACCGCGGCGTTGCGCGCGGTATTCAGACAGTGGCTGACTTTTGATATAGCCGCTGTTAGACAACGTCACCACCATATCAACCGGCGTAATCAAATCTTCGGTGTCAAGGTCAGTTGCATTGAGCTCGACATCAGAGCGACGCGAATCTTTGGCATTGATTGAAAATTCGGTTTTGATCGCTTGCAGCTCGTCACTGATGATGACCGTGATTCGCTCGGGACGTGCCAAAATATCCAGCAAGTCAGAGATCGTATCCATCACCCCTTTGTACTCACTGACAATTTTGTCTTGCTCAAGCCCCGTCAAGCGCTGAAGGCGCATATTCAAAATTTCTTGCGCCTGCGTTTCGCTTAAGCGATATAAGCCGTCATTTTGCAAACCAAAGACATCGAGCAGGTTATCTGGGCGATACGCGGCACGCCCACCCACTGCTTCAGAGTCTGCGCGAGACAACATCTCACGAACGAGAGACGAATCCCATGACTGATCCATCAAGTCTTGACGCGCCACGGGTGGTGTCGGTGCTGCTTTGATGATACGAATGAACTCATCAATATTGGCTAGCGCAACGGCCAAACCTTCGAGTACGTGTCCACGCTCGCGGGCCTTGCGTAACTGGAAGACGGTTCGACGTGTCACGACTTCGCGACGATGCGACAAGAAGTATTCAACCATCTGCTTTAAGTTCAGCAGACGTGGCTGGCCATCAACCAGCGCCACCAAGTTCATCCCAAACGTATCTTGCAGCTGGGTATGCTTGTATAGATTGTTCAAAACGACTTCAGGCACTTCACCGCGTTTAAGTTCGATCACCAGGCGCATGCCGTCTTTATCGGACTCGTCGCGAATGTCAGAGATGCCTTCGATTTTCTTTTCGTTGACGAGTTCAGCGATACGCTCTTGCAAGGTCTTTTTGTTGACTTGATAGGGCAGCGCGTCGACAACAATAGATTGGCGATTGGAGGCGAAATCTTCGAAGTGTGTTTTTGCGCGCATGATGACGCGTCCACGGCCCGTGCGATAACCTTCGCGCACGCCGACGATGCCATAAATAATGCCACCTGTCGGAAAGTCTGGTGCGGGGATGAGCTCGATCAGTTCATCAATCGTGCACTCAGGGTTGCGCAAACAATATAAGCAGCCATCGACAACTTCAGCCAGGTTATGCGGCGGAATATTGGTGGCCATGCCCACCGCGATTCCTGAACTGCCGTTCACGAGCAGATTCGGCAAACGGGACGGCAAGAGCAAAGGCTCGTTTTCGCTACCATCGTAGTTCGGCCCAAAATCAACCGTTTCTTGATCGATATCTGCCAAAAGTTCGTGGGCAATCTTTGATAAACGGATTTCGGTATAACGCATCGCCGCCGCGTTATCGCCATCGATCGAGCCGAAGTTACCTTGGCCATCCACCAACATATAGCGCAGCGAGAAATCTTGTGCCATGCGAACAATCGTGTCGTAGACCGCCTGATCCCCGTGAGGATGGTACTTACCGATCACATCGCCCACAATACGCGCTGACTTTTTATATGCTCGATTCCAGTCATTGTTCAATTCGTGCATTGCGAACAAGACACGCCGATGAACGGGCTTGAGACCATCCCGGACATCCGGGAGGGCGCGCCCAACGATCACGCTCATTGCGTAATCGAGATAACTGCGGCGCATTTCTTCTTCCAGTGAAATCGGAAGCGTTTCCTTGGCGAAGGAATCCATAAGCTGACGGTGGGTAGACAAAGGGTGGGTTAAAACCCGAAATCGGGGCGTAAAGTAAAGATAAAGGTCAACCTTGGATTCTACACCGCCTGCCCCCTGTATGATGGCGTTACACCAATCGTCTCAAACGGACCTGGCAAGCGCAGGAAAATGGCTTTTTGATCAAAAAACCACGCTTGTTGCCAAAAACCAACAAGAAATCCTGAAGAACCGTAGAAATCCGACTATGAAAGCGATTCGAATTCAAGAAGTTCCACAAAAGTTCAACAAATAGCTTAAGATTCAACACAGCACGCAGAAAATCAGGCTGGAAATGTTTTTGTAGGTCAAACATTGTCGTACTGACTTGGTTTTTTGATGTAATTATTTGCGGCGGGGGTTCGCTGCGAGTCACTTATCCAGCTACAAGCTCATCGAGGAGAATTATGAACAAGACCTCTAAAATCGCTCTGGCACTTGCCTTTGCAGCTATCACCGCCTCAGGCGTTGCTTCCGCACAAGCGGTTGACGACTGGCGCAATGGCACCAACGAACTAACATGGAAGAACGGTACAAACGAACTTTGCTGGCAGAATAACTTCTGGACCCCAGCAACTGCTTCTGCTGACTGCGGTAAGCCAAAAGCCAATCCAATGGCAGACAAAGTTTCGATTAAAGCCGAAGCACTGTTTGACTTTGACAAGGCAATTGTCAAACCTGAAGGCAAAAAACTGCTCGACCAAGTCGTCGCTCAGCAAAAAGCCATCAAACTTGAAACCATCATCGCAATCGGTCACACTGATTCGATCGGTTCAGATGCATACAACCAAGGCTTGTCAGAGCGTCGCGCTGCTGCCGTTAAAGCTTACTTGGTTACCCAAGGCATTGATGCAAACCGCATCACTGCTTCAGGTAAAGGTAAATCACAACCGATTGCTGACAACAAAACAGCAGCTGGTCGTGCCAAGAACCGCCGCGTAGATGTCGAAATCATCGGTAGCAAGGGTTAATCTCCCTACCTTTGGCTGAGTAGCACCGCCTTGTGCGGTGTACTTTGACTAAAAAGGCCTCGCTTGCGGGGCCTTTTTTTATGCGTCTCTTAGCCTAAGCGCTTTCATTACGAAACGGATTGTCCATGACCAGCAATATCCCTCCCTCAAGTAACGTCGATCAAGCCGAACTCGACAAATTCAGCGCACTCGCCTCGCGCTGGTGGGATCCCAATAGCGAGTTCAAACCCTTACATGCCATTAACCCCTTACGACTGAACTGGATCAAAGGGCTCGTGGGTGGTCTGCAAGGCAAAAAAGTGCTCGATGTTGGCTGTGGTGGAGGGATTTTGGCTGAAAGCATGGCACTCGCTGGCGCTGAAGTCACTGGCATTGATTTAGCCGATAAGTCGCTAAAGGTTGCGCAGCTGCACGGCCTTGAGTCAGGTGTGCCTGTGACCTATCGCAATATTAGCGCCGAAGATTTAGCCGCCGAACAGCCCGCCCAGTTTGATATCGTCACCTGCATGGAAATGCTTGAGCATGTACCCGATCCCGGTTCAATCGTGCAGGCCTGCTCAACGCTGGTGAAACCTGGTGGTTGGGTCATTTTTTCAACGATTAATCGCAATCCAAAGTCGTTTCTGTTTGCCATTGTGGGCGCCGAATACGTGTTGCGTATTTTGCCGCGTGGCACCCATAGCTGGCGCAGTTTTGTGCGGCCCAGTGAACTCGCAGCAGCCGCACGCGCTGCCGGACTCACCACACATCAACTGCTAGGGATGGGCTACAACCCCTTCACTGAGCACTACTCGCTCAACCAAGATACTAATGTCAACTATCTGATGGCGACTCACAAATGACTGCTTTGATTTTGTTTGATTTTGATGGCACGTTGGCCGATACCGCACCCGATCTGGGTGCTGCTGCGAATCGTCAGCGCATTCGTGCGGGACTTGAGCCGCTGCCACTCGAGGTGTTACGCCCCTACTCCTCGGCCGGTGCACGCGGGCTTTTGCGGTGTGCCTTGAACTTAATGCCAACAGACGAAGGCTATGAGGCACATCGCGTGCAATTCTTAAAAGACTACGAAGCGGCCATGACTGTTGATACCTGCCTATTCGACGGGGTGCCTGAGTTATTAGCGCAGATTAAAAGCGACGGAATGTCTTGGGGTATTGTCACGAACAAAGCAACTTATTTGGCACAGCCAATCGTGCGTGCCTTAGGGTTGGATCAAGATTGCGCCGTGCTGGTCTGCGGCGACACCACGGCCCACTCCAAGCCACACCCGCTTCCACTACTGCATGCTGCGCAGCAAGCCGGCTATCGCACCGAACGCTGCCTGTATGTTGGCGATGATCTACGCGATATTCAAGCCGCGCGTGCGGCCGGTATGCCTTCGATTGCAGCGGCCTATGGCTACTGTGGGCCTGAACACCCACCTGAAACTTGGCAAGCAGATCATTGCGTGCAATCCGCCAGAGAGATGTGGCCGGCTATTAAGCAATTAATGGGCTAGCTAGCGGCTTAAGATCAAGAAGATTTACAACATATAACAAACGCTGAACTCTTTTACATGTTTGTTGTCTGACTAAGTAGATTGTTCGTCTACAATCGTTTTACTGGGGCCGATCCGGATTCGACGTGGGTCGCGAAACAGTGCAGGGCATGCCGAGCCCCAGTTCGCTCGTAAATCCACTGGAAACACTATAAACGCCAACGACGAGCGTTTCGCTCTGGCCGCTTAAGCGGTAGAGCCGCTGCACTGATTTGTCTTTGGGTCAGGTAGAGAAATCTACAGCAGCGTCATTTACAAAGAATCGGCGGTTGGCGGGTCACTCGTCAACTTCTTAAATCCAAGTGAATCGCCAAGGTCCGGCCTGTCGTTTGGCAAAGTCCAAGGTTAAATTCAAAATGAAACGACTACGCATGTAGAACTGCCTGCAGAGGGCTCGCGGACGGGGGTTCAATTCCCCCCGGCTCCACCATTACCGCACATACCAACCCTTCGGGGTTGGTATTTTTTTGCGTGCAGGTTTGGGTTCATGCGGGTCTGTGGGGAGTGTTGCGGACTGCGGAGACGGGGGTTCGGGGCGGTAAAAGAGAGGGTTTTGTCTCTGGGGGCGGATAGTCTCTGTGCGTCTGTGCTGTGGATATGGGTCGAAGTCCGCGAGTGGTTTTTTATAAACTCTTTAAAATCAATGGGTTACTTGCGGACTAATCGAGCGAGTTTTTGTGTGGCATTGGTAGGTGAAGGAGCCCTTCCATAGTTTTTACTTCCAGATGTGTTCGCTCACCATTCAAACCATAACTAAAAATTGACAATGCAAATGAGAATCGTTACTATTTGTTTCTAAATTGTAAATGCGAATCAATACTATTCATTGTTCAACATGAAAAAACAAAATATCAACCTCTGGTCTGTAGCACTGCTCTCGCTTGGACTGTTAGTCGCCAAGCCCTCTGCCGCCGGCGAAGGCACCTTCGGCTGGGTGTATACGCTAGATCTGCAGCCCAAAGGTTCTTGGGAAATTGAGCAAAAGCTCGACCTCACTTCGGGTCAAGCCGCCGGAACCTACAACCTCTGGAAATCCAGAACAGGCATCGAATATGGCATCACCGATAACTTGCAACTCACCGGCTATCTAAATGCCTTTTCGGTTCAGGCGAATAAAAACTCGATCAACTGCGAGGGTTCGCGAAAGCGCTGCACCTCAGGGTTCCCTGTTCCTGGCTATGCGAGCCATCAAAGCTACACAAATACAGAAGTCGATGGGGCCTCGGCCGAGCTAATCTGGCGACTCACGAATCCTGTTACCTCTCCGATCGGTGTAGGCCTATATCTTGAGCCAACCCTTGGAAAAACTGAAGACTCAATCGAAGCCCGCTTGTTATTGCAATCAAATTTTCTAGACGATCGCCTGGTCTTTGCTGTCAACCTGATAGCCGAAAGCGCCAAAGTGAAATTCGATCCAAGCGAGACGACCTATGAATCCATGTTTGATATCCGCTACGGTGTGTCTTACCGATTTCAATCAAATTGGTTTGCCGGAGTTGAAGGACGCTTTCACAACGACTTCGATGGTGCATCCTTTGGCCGGCAGACTCAGCGTGCAAACTTTATCGGCCCAAATTTGCATTACGCCAATCAAGATTTTTGGGTAACGGCAGCGTGGCTTTATCAAATTGGCGGAACGTGCTGGGAACCAAGCGCCGCGGAGTGCTCAGGTGGCAAAGTCTGGGATAGTCATGGCAAAAATCAATTCATCGTAAAAGTAGGATTCCCGATACCATGAGCTATCGATTTGTATGGGCGCCTGTCATTGCCACTTCAATCATTGGCCTCGCAGGCGCAGTGATTCCTGTCGCTGCGCATTCAAAAATATACATATCAGTGGCACAAG
>CAIYCP010000178.1 GCA_903924715.1 uncultured beta proteobacterium | reverse complement strand
CGCAGACAGTAAGCCGAAACAGTACAAAAAGGCTCGCGCATACAACGCGAAAGGTTTAAAAGGTCTCATTATGACTTCTAAAAGTGTTCGCCCAGCTAGACATCAAGGCGTTGATGGGATAGCAAAAAAGGACTAAGGTTCACACATTAAAAGTCAATGTAGCGGGACGGCCTCCATGCGTCAAGAAGTGTTGTCAACCCAAGTTCAGGTTTTTAATCAAGTTCCGGTGATTGATGTCAGCCCATTGTTTTCGTCAGATAGCGCTCAGATTGCAGCCGTGGCAGAACAAATACGTCAGGCTTCAGTTGAAGTCGGTTTTTTTTACGTTAAAGCTCATAATATCTCGCCCGAGCTCTTAGACGCAGTGCAAGTCTGCTCAAAATACTTTTTTTCACTCCCTGAATCACTCAAACGTTCAATCCAGGTTAATCAAGCCCATCGCGGTTATGTGCCCTTCGCGCAAACGACTCAGCCAGGACGCAAATTCTCAGATTTAAAAGAAAGTTTTAACTTTGCATATCCTTTTGCCGCTGACGACCCGTTCGTTTTAGAAGGAAAAACGCTGATTGGCATCAATCAATGGCCAGAGGGTGAACTCGCTTGGCGTCGGATACTCGAACGCTATTACCGAGAGATCTTTGAATTGGGCCAGAAAATTTTAGAGGCTTTTGCTTTGACTTTAAAATTGCCCACGAATTTTTTTCGAGAGCGCTACAAACGCCCTTTGGTGCGGGCGCGCTTATTGCACTACCCTCCTCAAGATGCGAGCCACGCAGATGAACAGTTTGGTGCAGCAGAACACACCGACTATGGGGCCATCACCATTTTGTGGCAAGACGCAGTTGGTGGACTACAAGTCAAAAATCGCACGGGGCAATGGATCGATGCCAAACCAATTGAGAACACGTTCGTCATCAATATTGGGGATATGCTTGAGCGCTGGTCAAACCACCTTTTTGTTTCTACTCCGCACCGCGTTGTGAATCTCTCGGGACAAGAGCGCTATTCGATCCCTGTTTTTTATGATCCCGACTATGACGCGGTCATTAGTTGCTTACCGAACTGTGCTTCTGCCGAAAACCCAGCGCAATACCCATCCATCATCGCAGGGGATTACATCACTGCTCGGTACGATGGCACTTACGCCTACCGTCAAAATAAAAATGAGAAACAATAAATGACTAACTTATTTCTTTACAAGCGAACTCTCAACCGTTTAATAAATGAATTGCGTAGTCGATCATTTCACTTAATGCTAGCAGCGTTTTTGATAGTGACCTGCTTGACGAGCCACGTGTCAGCGCAAGATTTTCCGAATAAACCGATTCGAATTTTTGTTCCTGCACCGCCTGGAGGTGGTTCGGATACGAACGCACGTATGGTTGCAAGCCATATGGCCAAAACACTTGGACAGTCAGTGATTGTCGAAAATCGACCGGGTGCCAGTGGCATCATCGCTGACATGGCTGTCGTGCAAGCGAAACCTGACGGCTACACCGTGCTTTACGAAATATTTTCCTTCGCGGTCAATCCAAGTATGCGAGCGATGCCGTTTGACGCTGCTAAAGATTTGCAGCCGGTTTCCCAAGTACTCAATATGACAAATATACTGGTCGTTCCCAGCGCTGCACCGTACCAAACACTCCAAGAGTTTTTGGCGTATGCTCGTTCGCATCCAGGCGAACTCACCTACGCTTCGTATGGTAACGGCGGCACTGCACATCTGGCTGGCGAAATGCTAGCGCGCGATGCGGATATCAAATGGCTACATGTGCCCTACAAAGGGGGGGCACCCGCGGTCGCTGATTTGCTAGCCGGACAAGTCTCCGCATACTTCGCTAATCCCATTTCTGGTTTACCACATATCCAATCAGGCCGACTACGCGCCCTCGCAATCACCTCGCAAAAACGCATAGATGCTTTACCGAATGTTCCTACATTCATCGAAAGTGGTTTGCGTGATTTTGAAGTTTTAGAATGGAACGGCATGTTTGTCCCGGCTCAAACTCCCGCGGCCATTGTGAACAAATTAAATCAGGCCATTGTGCAAGCACTGGCATCACCCGAAATTCGAGGAAAGATGACCGGTGTTGGCATTGAACCTGTCGGCAACACGCCAAACGAATTTGGAGCCTTTGTAAACGCCGAACTCATGCGCTGGGCACAGCTCGTGAAAACAAATAATATCAAACCAGACTAGCTTCGCTCGCCATACGATTAAATACT
>CAIYCP010000177.1 GCA_903924715.1 uncultured beta proteobacterium | reverse complement strand
CCTTCTCAACATGTCGGGATGCAATACTCGCTAAGGTTTCAATAGATGAAAAATTGAAAACATCACGAATCGTAAAATACAAGCCATGATTTTTGGCGTGTGAAACTAGCCTTATCGCTGCGATACTATCTCCACCGAGCGAGAAAAATCCGTCATCTATACCAAAGGATTCGGCTTGTGTTAATTCAGCGAAAAGTGAGTAAAGTATGGTTTCCTGTTGATTACGTGGTTTTCTCTCACTTCGATTTTCGTTCGATATCTTGTGTTCCAACAGCGCCCGACGATTGATTTTTCCGTTTGCTGTCAGAGGAAGCGATGGTAATGCAACATAGTTAGCAGGCACCATATAGCCTGGTAAAACAGTGGATAGTTTTTGAATGAATTGCGAGCGATCGGGTTCTATTTGATCTGTGCGAGTCACAATGAAGGCAATCAGTTGCTGATTGCCATTCGTTTTGCGTGCGATGACAACTGCCTTAGCAATCTGATCTGAAAATTGACTTGTAATAGCGTTTTCAATTTCACCAAGCTCTATACGGTGCCCGTGAATTTTGATCTGATCATCCGTACGACCTAAGAATTCAATATTTCCATTTGTATTTATTCTTGCCAAATCTCCTGTGCGATACATGCGTGTGCCAGCGTTCGTAAAGGGACAGGCGAGAAAACGTTCCGCAGTGAGCCCTGTCCGCGCATGATAGCCTCGCGCAAGTCCGGATCCTGCAATATAGAGTTCGCCAATGATTCCCGGAACTACGGGTTCAAGGGTGGTATCTAATATATAAATTGCGTAATCAGGTAGTGGTTTTCCAATAGACACGGTCGCAGAACTGATGCCGTCGACTAAGTCATGTGGATCAACGTTATGAATGCTCGCCCAGATTGTCGCTTCTGTCGGTCCATACAGATTTGTAATGCTTCCTGCTCCTGACATGGTTTGAGCAAGTTTTTGTGAAAGCGCTTCGCCTCCTACCAGCTTATGTAGGGGAGGGATCGATTCTTGTGATAGCAAAAGTTCCCAGAGTGATGGCGTAGCTTGGACGTGTGTGACGTGATGTTTGCGAAGAAGATGTGCAATCGCTGCTGAATCTCGTTGTTCCGCCTCGTTTGCCAGGACAAGTGTTGCCCCCGTCAGCAATGGTAAATAAATTTCAAGCCCTGCGATATCAAACCCAATTGTCGTCAACCCAAGCAGCGTATCTTGTGGCTTGAGTTCGATCGTCTGAATAGTGGCATTGAGAAAGGTATCAAGTGCCTGACGTGAAATCCCCGCACCTTTAGGCTTCCCGGTGCTACCAGAGGTATAAAGAAGGTAGGCGAGATTGTCGGCCTGGGCTTTTGCAGACGGGCTGATGGCTTGATGCAGTGACGTGTCATGCGACTCAATCTCTGAGTGTGTCGCCTCATCATCCAGGAAAATATTCAGCAGAGTAGCGTTTTTTGAGGTGACGGATTGATCGCTTTGCAGTACTTGTTGAAATAGATTTTTTCGACTCAGAATCGCTCGAGCTCCGCTGTCACTGAGCATGTACTGCAACCGGTCTTTCGGAAAGTCCGGGTCAAGAGGCAGATATGCAGCGCCCGCTTTTAACGTCGCTAATAAGGCAATGATTAGCTCGCTTGAACGCTCAAGTAAAACTGCGACAATCTCTTCTGGTCCAATACTCAGGCCACTCAGGTAGCGCGCAAGTTTGTTTGAAGCATGATCAAGCTCCAGAAAGGTCAGTTTTTTATCTGATGCAATTAATGCCGTCGCTGTTGGCGTGCTTGCTACCTGTGCAGAAAATAGCGTTAACAGTAGATTTTGATCGTTCTTTTTGTCAGCCTCGCTTATACGACTGCAAGAGTTCAGAACGTCTCGACGTAGTTTTTTACCAAGAGTCGTTAAAGTACACACAACTTGATTGGGTTGAATCAATTGTCT
>CAIYCP010000176.1 GCA_903924715.1 uncultured beta proteobacterium | reverse complement strand
GTTTCAAACGAACGTGCCATTAAGGTTTTAGCAAGCCCCATGACCTGTGCGGGGCCTTCGGCCAGGCGTTGCGCCTGCGCGAGTCCAGCATCATAAAGCTCAGCATCGGGCACCACTTTAAATACTAAGCCTAACTGCGCAGCTTGCTCGGCCGTAAACGTGCCGCCACTAAACAGAAAATTCTTTGCCTGAGCCATGCCAATTAATCTTGGCAAGTGATACATCATTCCGATATCGGGCATGACACCGAGCTTAAAGAAGCCCGACATAAATTTTGCGCTTTCGCTTGCGATCACAAGATCTCCGGTTAAGGCCAAGCCCATTCCGCCGCCTACCGCATGGCCATTCACCCCAATGACGACGGGCTTATCGAGCCCGATTAACGGAAACAACCATGTTTTCAGTGCGCGGAAGCGACGGTGTACCGTCCAAGGATCGCAACTGGTTGAAAGCGCTTTCAGATCACCGCCCGAACAAAAGGTCGGGCCCTCAGCCGTCAGAAACACACTTCTTACTTCAGTGTCATTATCGGCGAGTGCAACGGCCTCGCCCAATTGTTTTCGAAACTCAGGTGTCAAGGAGTTTCGATTTTCTGGGCTATTTAGGCAGATCACTAGTACTGCGCCAATTTTTGATGTTTTCACTAATTGCTTGGTCAATTTTTTCTCCGCAATCCCTTGGATTAAAAGCTTACGCGCGATCCATTACCGCTTTGTCATGCCCGCTTAGGCAGACACATATTTCAACCACCGCCCCCCATCGACAACCATGTTTTCACCGGTCACATAGGTGGCTAAGTCAGACGCAAGATAAGCCGCTGCATTCGCGATTTCGCTCTTTCGACCAAAACGACCTAAGGCGGTCTTTTTGCGTTCGAGTTCTTCTCGCCCCGTTTCTTGATAGAGGCGCTGCACACCGAGTGTGTCCGCAATGGGCCCAGGTGAAATCGTATTCACCCGGATATTGTCGCCACCCCACTCAACTGCAAGCGTACGAGACAGTGAAATGATGCCCGCTTTCGCAGCGGCGGCATGTGCAGCCGCTGGCCAGCCACTCAGGCCCAGCATAGTCACAATGCTGATAATGCAGCCCCCGTGAGCTGAATTTTTTAAATGCTTGTAACCGGCGCGACAGCCATAGAACGTGCCGTTTAAGTCGATATCAACGACCGTTCGCCAGCCATTGGGCGATAGTTCAGCCGTGGGGCAACTAAAATTACCCGCTGCGTTATTGACTAGGATATCTAGACTACCGAGTTGCTCAACTGTCTTCTCAATGGTCGCTTCAACTTCGTCATAGTTTCGAACGTCGGTTTTAAACGTGAGGGCTTTCAAGCCCTCGGCCGCCATTTCAGCCACCGCACCATCGAGCCGTTCTTGACTTCTGCTCGCCAGTACAACCTGCGCACCTAGCCGTGCGTATGTCTTAGAAATTTCAAAACCGATACCACCCGCTCCGCCGGTAATCAATGCCACACGGCCCTTCAAAAGATCTGGTGAAAACATAATTCAATATCCTTTCTATTTTTATCGCGCTTAACAATCAATCTACCTTCGCGCCAGATTCTTTGACTAATTTGGCCCACTTAGGAATATCTTTCTTGATGACCTCAGTGACCTCTTCGGGCGTGCTTCCGACTGGGATGCCACCCATGGCTTCAATTTTTAGTTTGAAGTCAGGGGTATGAATGATTTTTACAATCACTGAATTCAGCTTCGTCACAATAGGTTTGGGCGTGCCAGCCGGCAACATGATGCCGTACCAGGCAGCAAGATCGTAATCAGCCAAACCGGCCTCAGCCATCGAAGGTACGTTCGGCAAAGCCGGCACACGATCCAGCGAGGTCACAGCTAACGCTTTTATTTTTCCAGAATCTGTGTAACGCATGCCTGCCAGTACGCTTGCAAAAACGATCGGGACTTGCCCACTCAGAACATCGACCATCGAAGCGCCATCGCCCTTGTAGGGAATGTGCTCCATTTTGACCCCCGTCATCATTTTAAAAAGCTCACCCGAAAAATGAGAACTGGTTCCGTTTCCACCAGAACCAAAACTGTATTTGTCTGGATTCGCCTTCAAGAAAGCAATCAGTTCAATCACGTTATTCGCAGGGATACTTGGATGCACCGCTAACATATTTGGCAAAACCGTAAAGATTGTGACTGGGGCAAAATCTTTGAGTGGGTGATAAGGCAAATTACCAAACAAGGTCAAGTTTCCCGCTAACGGGCCGTTGGTCGAAATTAAAAAGGTGTAGCCATCAGGGGCAGCCTTGGCAACCATATCCGTCCCAATGTTCCCACCGGCGCCCGGCTTATTCTCAACCGTGACGCGCTGTCCGAGTTGATCGGACATTCGTTCGGCCAGTGCGCGCCCTAACGTGTCGGTCGGACCACCTGCACCAAAAGGCACGATCATTCTGATTGGTCGCGTCGGATACGCATCTTCTGCCCAAGCGTTCGACAAAATGAACCAATTGGCCAAGATCAG
>CAIYCP010000175.1 GCA_903924715.1 uncultured beta proteobacterium | reverse complement strand
TTTTCGCAAACGCCTTGGCAAGCCGTTGATGTGAACATTCGCGGTGCGCAAAATATGCTTGAAGCCTGTCGCGTTAACCAGGTTAAAAAAATCGTGTTTGCCTCGTCAAATGCAGTGTACGGCTATGGCACCGGTATTAAAGGTGCACTGCACGAAGAAACGCCGTTTTATTCAGTCGGAGCACCCCCAGCCGCGATTTTGTATGGCGCCTCAAAAATCATGGGTGAGCAGTTATGCCGTCATTATCATCAAAGCGCCGGGCAAGATTATGTTGTCTTACGATATTCAACGGTCTATGGCGAGCGTCAACACTATCGTGCGGCGAATTCACTGTACATCATGGAAACCTATGATCTGGTTCGCAAAGGCCAGGCGCCTGTGCTGCCAGGCGACGGAACCGATACCAAGCATTTCGTTCACGTTTCAGACGTTGCGCGCGCCAATATGGCGGCTTTGCAAAGTGCGGCGACTGACGTCGCTGTCAATGTGTCGGGGCCGGCTCCGATTACGACGGGTGAGCTGGTTCAGCTTGTCTTGGATTATTGCAAGAGTTCACTTAAACCTGAGATTCGCCCTGACCCACCAGGCAAAGTACGTTTAACTTCAGGTGGAGCCTTTAATATCCCTCACGACAAGGCGGGTGAAGTGATCGGTTGGAAACCAATCGTGACCATGAAAGAAGGCGTCGCTCGTCTGCTCGCCTGGCTTGAGCAACAGCAAAAAAAATAATAATAAAAAGTAGTTAAATCCAATCAAAGGAGCTCTCTGATGCAACGTTACCTTAGTCGCTGTATGGCGCTTGTGCTAGGTTGTGTAGGACTTTTTGCGACGAGCGCTCAGGCTTGGCCAGATCGACCGATTGAGATCGTAGTAGGCTTTGCGCCGGGTGGCGGAACGGACATTACAGCGCGCACGCTCGCGACCTATCTAGAAAAAGAGCTCGGGGGGTCGGTGGTCATTGTGAACAAATCAGGCGCATCAGGCGCAATTGGCTTGGCATACGTCGCGCGTTCGAAACCCGATGGCCATACCTTGGGCATGACCAACATGCCGGGTTTATTGACGGTACCGATTGAGCGCGAAGCGGGCTATGTGCCTGCTGATTTCACCTACTTGGCTAATCTTGTGAGAGATCCGTGTGCGTTTAGTGTGAGTGTGAACTCGCCCTATAAAACGCTTGCAGATCTTGTCGCAGCAGCAAAAGCCAACCCTGGAAAAATCAGCGTCAGTACGTCGGGCATTGGCACGGACGATCACTTGCAGATGGCTTTTTTTGAAAAGGCTACAGGTACGAAGCTCAATCATGTGCCGTTTAATGGTGCGGCTCCTCAGCGCAATGCGGTATTTGGTGGTCATACCGACGTAGGTGGGATGAATATCGGCGAAGCGATGCCGTATAACGGTATTAATTTGCGCATTTTGGCGCAGGCCGCTGAGGTGCGCTCGGTGCTCGCGCCTGAGGTGCCAACGTTTAAAGAGCAGGGCGTCGATGTTGTCCTGGCCTCTGAGCGTGGCCTGGTCGGACCGAAGGGCTTGTCCAAAGAGGTTAAAGAAAAACTAGAAATTGCGTTGAGTAAGATTGCGAAAAATCCAGCGTTCATTCAACAGATTCGTTCTCAGTTCACCGAAATTGATTATCTGCCAAGTGACGCATGGCAAGCGCGGTTGACGCGCGCAGATGTTGAGTTGCGTGCGTTATGGAAGACACAGCGTTGGGCGGATTAATGTTTAGGCTACAGGAAAAGATCATGAAAAAAATATTCACCAAAAAAATCGTTCAGGTAGGGGTTGGTTTCATTGTTTCGTGCGTGGCAGCGATGACGGTCTCTGCCACGGTGCAAGCGGCAGAGTTTCCTGAAAAAGCGGTCACGCTTATTGTTCCTTATCCTGCAGGTGGCGCGACAGATGTGATTGCACGTATGGTTGCCGAAAAATTACCAGGGCTGTGGGGCCAGCAAGTGGTCGTGACGAACCGGCCTGGCGCAGGCACGACCGTGGCCGCAGAAGCGTTGGCGCGCGCACCCGGCGATGGTTATATGTTGTACATGACGACTGCCGCGCATACGATCAGCGCAAGTTTGTATAGCAAATTGAATTACGATCCCATCAAGGATTTTGCTCCGATTACGTTGATTTCGACGATCCCATTGGTGTTGGTCACGACGTCTGCGCTACCTGTCAGTACCGTTCCTGAGTTAGTTGCTTACGCTAAGGCGCAAAAAAATGGGTTGTCGATGGCCTCGACCGGTAACGGTACGCCCCAACATCTGACGGGCGAACTTTTCAAAGCTAAAACGGGTGTGCCATTTGTGCATGTGCCTTATAAAGGCGATCCGCCTATGCTGACAGACTTGATCGGTGGGCAGGTGCAGGTTGCTTTTGTGACGCTCTCAGCAGCACTGCCTTACATCAAATCGGGCAAGTTGCGCGCGATCGCTCTGGCGCATCCAACGCGGGTCGAGGCCATCGCCAATACGCCCACCATGATCGAGGCGGGCATGCCAGGTTTTAATGCAGCGACTTGGTTTGGTTTGTTTGGTCCTGCGACGATGCCACAGGCGCTACGGCAAAAAATCTACCAAGACGTGCATCGTATTGTGGCTGATCCAGGTATGCAACAACGTTTGCTAGAAATGGGCGGCGAGATCAATAACAGTTCGCCCGAGGCTTTCCAGGCAGTCATTGATACAGAGGTTAAAAACTGGGCAGAAGCCGTGAAGTTGTCAGGCGCGCGCGTCGATTAGGCGTTAGCGCGACAGGCTCTTGAGTGCCAGCCTGATGCCATCTGAGACACTCACGCCGTCAGGCAAGGATTTTAAGGCGGTGAGTGACTCGCGCTCTGAATAGCCTAATGCAGTGAGCGCATGTAGCACGTCGGTTTGACTGCCGGCAGACACGCTTGGAGTTGCGCCAAGATCTGCACCAAGCTTGCCTTTCATCTCAAGCAGCAGGCGTTGCGCGGTTTTGGTTCCGATACCTGGAATGCGAGTCAAGCGCGCGGGCTCTTGCAGCGTGATGGCCTGCGCTAGATCTGCCACAGACATCCCTGACAACACAGACAACGCAGTACGTGCACCAATTCCGCTGACTTTAACGAGTTCACGAAACGCTGCGCGCTCTTGTGTCGTTGAGAAACCAAAAAGAATGTGCGCATCTTCGCGAACGGTCAGGTGAGTCAGAATGGTGACTTGCGCGCCAAGTTCAGGTAATGCATAAAACGTGGTCATTGAGACATCGATCTCGTAGCCAACGCCTTGTACGTCTAGCCCGATACGTGGTGGCATTTTTTCATATAAGGTGCCTGTTAATCGACCGATCATATTGATTCCTTTGGGTTAACCAAGTAACCGGCCGCCACGCACTCGGGTGCGGCCACGTGCGGTGCGTTGTTGATAACTGGTGACGCCAAGTTTTTCGGCTAAAGGGCTGACGTGCGCATGGCAGATCGCGCAGGCTAGCGCATCCGCTGAATCCGGCGCGGGAACGCCATCCAAGGATAGCAGGCGTTGCACCATCAGCTGCACTTGCTCTTTTGCAGCACGGCCGGCGCCTACAACTGATTTTTTGATTTGAAGGGCACTATATTCATACACAGCTAAATCTCGATCTGCTAAGGCGCAGAGCGCCGCCCCCCGGGCTTGGCCTAACAGCAAGGTGGTGGCTGGATTCGTATTCATGAAAACGATTTCTAGGGCGGCGACATCGGGCTTGGTGTCTTCTACCACTTGGCGCAGGTTATCCAGAATCACTTTAAGTCGCAAGGGTAGGGTGATGTCAGTGGGTACGACGATCGTGCCGCTCGCAACGTACGTGAGTGTCGGACCTTTGACGTCAATGACACCAAAGCCGGTGCGACGTAGGCCTGGATCAACGCCTAGGATGCGCATGATTTGCACCCCGAGCGTTGGGTCATCATTGGTTGCGAATTAATGCCGAAAGTGACGCATGCCCGTCAGCACCATCACAATGCCACGTTCATTGGCTGCCGAAATCACCTCGTCATCGCGCATGCTACCGCCTGGCTGAATGACACAGGTGGCGCCAGCGTCGATCACGACATCAAGCCCATCGCGAAAAGGGAAAAAGGCATCAGAAGCCACGACTGAACCTTTGAGCGAGAGCCCTGCATTTTCAGCTTTGATCGAGGCGATGCGAGCAGAATCAATACGACTCATTTGGCCCGCGCCCACGCCTAAGGTCATGCTGTCACCACAAAATACGATTGCGTTTGATTTCACAAATTTGGCGACTTTCCAGGCAAACATTAAATCGCTTAGTTGAGTGGGGGTGGGCTGCTTGCGGGTGGCAACTTTCAAGTCAGACGTTTGTACGATCTGTGCGTCAGGTGTTTGCACCAGCCAGCCACCGCCAACACGCTTCACATCAATGTCGTTTTGCCCATCGCCCATCGGCACTTGAAGTACTCGAACATTTTTCTTGGCGGTCAAAAATTCGAGCGCTGCCTTGTCATAGGCCGGGGCAAGCAAGACTTCGACAAATTGATTGCTAATGGCCTTTGCGCAGGCGAGATTGACGGTTCGATTAAATGCGATGATGCCGCCAAACGCTGAAGTGGGATCTGTTTTAAATGCTTTCAGGTATGCATTGACGGCGTTGTTAGCGACGGCCACGCCGCAGGGGTTTGCATGCTTAACAATCACGCAGGCAGGCTCGGCAAAGCTGCGAACACAATCCCAGGCGGCGTCAGAGTCAGCGATGTTGTTGTACGAAAGTTCTTTGCCTTGTAA
>CAIYCP010000174.1 GCA_903924715.1 uncultured beta proteobacterium | reverse complement strand
GTGTTTGAGTTTTTTCCACGTTTAAAAGAACGACGTAAGCAACGCGCTGGCACACTGTCGGGTGGAGAGCGCCAGATGTTGGCAGTGGGCCGTGCACTGATGAGTGCACCCAAAATTTTACTGCTAGATGAGCCTAGCCTTGGTTTGGCGCCGGCGATCGTTGAAACACTCTACGAGACCTTATCTCGCTTGCATCGGGCTGGCTTGACGCTATTGATTGCAGAGCAATCGGTGCAACTCGCGCTTGAAGTGGCAGACTACGCCTACGTTCTTCAAACCGGAAAAACCGTTCTTGAAGGCACGGCTGAAGCGCTAGCAACCGATCCTCAAGTGCGCCGTATTTATTTAGGCTTGACTGACGCAACGTAAAAATATTGCAGCGCAACAAAAATGTCATTCAGGCGCAGTGTCTTGTCCTTTTTGGCTGATTGATCAGATTAAATTTTTTTGAGCATATTTCAAGCAAAGAATT
The DNA here is from genome assembly GCA_903924715.1 of uncultured beta proteobacterium. Classification (GTDB taxonomy): domain Bacteria; phylum Pseudomonadota; class Gammaproteobacteria; order Burkholderiales; family Burkholderiaceae_B; genus Zwartia. The sequence goes on along the minus strand of CAIYCP010000174.1, from coordinate 1,189 downwards.
TTCTCATCGGCCAATGGATATAGGCATTTTCACGGGACGGCGTAATACAGATAGAATAGAATCACCTACTACCTAATGTACGTACGAACAAGGTTCAGAAAAATGAACAGGGATGCGAGATGATGGAAATGCGTTTTGAAACACCCAAAACAGCTGAGGCCGCTTCGGCCCTGATAGCTGCGACACAAGGCTTGTCAAAAATTTTCTCAGGTGGTACCGACTTGATGGTTCATATGCGGTCGGGCAACATCAAGCCTGAGTTGGTGCTTGATATAAAAAGCATCGCCGAAATGAATGTGATCGCCGTTGAAAACGGTGGCTATCGTGTTGGCGCTGCCGTGTCCTGTATGCAACTGCTCGAGAACACCGCCTTCGCCACAATGTGGCCTGGCGTGATCGATGGCGCGAACCTTGTGGGTTCGATTCAGGTGCGTGGTCGTGCGACCTTAGGTGGCAATCTTTGCAACGCGTCTCCCGGTGCGGATACCGTTCCGGCGATGATCGCTGCTGGAGCGATCGCCAGCATCGTTGGTCCCAATGGCCGTCGTGATGTGCCGGTTGAACAGATTCCCGCCGGCCCAGGCAAAACAACGCTTGCCAAGGGTGAGTTGATCGTATCGTTCTTCTTGCCAAAGCGCGCACCACATTCAGGCGATGCGTATTTGCGCTTCACGCCCCGTACCGAAATGGACATCGCGGTGGTGGGCGTTGGTTTGAGTCTGACTATTGATGATCAAGGTGTTTGCACACATGCACGTGTCAGTCTTGGTGCGGTGGCTGATCGTGCGTTGCTCGTGCCTGAGGCCGCTGCCGCTTTGATCGGCACCAAGGTCGATGCAGCAGCGCTAGCGAAGCTCGCAGCTGCAGCAAGCGCCGCAGCGCGTCCAATCGACGACAAGCGTGGAACCAAAGAATTTCGAATCAAAGTAGCAGGTGTGCTCGCTAGACGCGCAGCAGAAAAAGCGCTCAGCAGAGCGAAGGGGAAAAACTAAATGTCAAAGCATCACGTCACAACAGTTATTAATGGCGATCCGGTTGAGTTTTTGTGTCAGCCGAACGTCTCTTTGCTCGATGTCTTGCGCGACGAGTTAAACATGACCGGCACCAAAGAAGGTTGCGGTACAGGCGATTGTGGTGCCTGTAGCGTGACGCTTGATGGCCGCTTAGTGTGCTCATGTCTGGTCTTAGG
>CAIYCP010000173.1 GCA_903924715.1 uncultured beta proteobacterium | reverse complement strand
GGAATCGTCTTGTTTCGCGCCCTGGGTTACATCGTCGGTCTGCCCTGTTTTATTATCGGTACGGCTTTGTTTATGTTGGGGTTTTCGATCCAAAACGCAGCTTCAGTTGGCGCCGCCAGTGTGCTTTACAGTGTCGCGATTGCCGCGATTGCAGGGCGTGGTGTCCTGCTTAAGTTCAATCCTGTTACCGAACGGCAGGTCTTTGTGGTGGCGGGGTGCGCATTGCTCACGATTGGCATGCTTTATGTGCTTTTCAGTGCCACTTTTTTGCTTTTACACCTGCCTGGCGGCTTTAGTGGATAATCCGGGCGGTTGCTGTTTTATCGTAAGAGATCAAAATGTTTAAGCAGATATTCTTGGTTTTGCTCAGTGCTTTGAGCGTTGTGTCAGCCTATGCGCAGGGACAGTCGACGTTGGCGGCCCAATGGCCCAACCAGCCTGTCCGACTGATTGTGCCGTTTCCCGGTGGCGCCAGTTTGCTCGATGCCGTGGTGCGACTCTTGACTCCTGAAGTCGCGCGCGATTTAGGTGGTTCGGTTTTCGTCGAAAATAAACCAGGTGCTGGAACCGTCATTGGCGTGGACGCCGTTGCCAAGGCCAGTGACCGACACACCTTTGGTGGGGTCGCTAATAGTTTCACCGTCAATCAAAGCTTGGTCGCTCAGCTGCCCTACAACGCGAGCAAAGAGTTGGCGCCAGTCATCTTGTTGGCGCGCACCGCGAATGTCTTGGCGGTGCGGCCCGAGTTACCGATTCGTAATCTCTCTGAGTTAATTGCCTATGCAAAGAAGAATCCAGGCAAGTTGTCGTATGGTTCTTTTGGCAACGGAACGACACCACATTTCGCGGGCGAAATGCTCAAGTCGATGGCAGGTATCGATATGGTGCACGTACCCTATAAGGCCCAAGGTCCGGCGCTCAATGACTTGTTGGGCGGAAATATCGATCTGATGTTCGGCAATTTGCCTGATTTTTTACCCCATATTCGATCGGGCAAGCTTCGGGCGCTCGGCACGACGTACTTGACGCGTGCGCCGCTGGCCCCAGAGATCCCAACCATTGCAGAACAAGGGCTTCCTAGCTTCGAAACGGACTCGTGGTACGGAATCATCGCACCCGCTAGCACACCAAAGGCAGTGATTGAGCGGCTTAACGCCTCTTTGAACGATGCACTTAAGCAGACAGGTGTTCAACAAAATTTACGCGAACGCGGCATCGAAATTATTGGTGGTAGTTCGGCTGACTTTGGTGCCCACCTGCAACGCGAAATTGCAAAGTACGCTGAAATTGTAAAAATTTCGAACATGAAAATTGACTGAGTGTAACGATGACAAACACGACAAATAAAAAAGACCTTCGCGTCGCGATTGCGGGCCTGGGTGCTATTGGAAAATCAATTGCTAGCACGTTGGCCAAGGGCGGTGTGCCTGGCGTCGTGTTGACGGCGGTTTCGGCGAAACATCACGACAAGGCTCAGCAGTTTGTCGCAACGCTCGGAGTCTCGGTCAAGGTATTGACGCTGGCTCAACTTGAGCCTGAGGCTGATTTGATCATTGAGTCTGCACCTGCCGCGCTGTTGTCCGAAATTGCCACGCCTTTTTTAAAGGCAAAAAAACAAGTCATTGTGTTGTCGGTTGGCGCACTGTTGTTTAATCAAAACCTGATTGATATGGCCAAACAAGAAGGGGGGATCATTCACGTCCCGACCGGCGCCTTGATTGGTCTGGATGCCATGATTGCAGCGGCGGAAGGTAAGATTCACTCGGTCAGAATGGTCACACGCAAACCGCCGAATGGCTTGTCAGGCGCCCCGCATCTGATTGAAAACAATATTAGTGTTGAGGGCTTGACTGAGCCTAAAAAAGTCTTCGAAGGCAATGCCCGTGCAGCGGCTAAAGGGTTTCCGGCCAATTTGAATGTGGTGGTTGCTTTGGCGTTATCCGGGATCGGGCCAGAGAATACCTTGCTTGAAATTTGGGCAGACCCCACGGTCGTGCGCAATACGCACAGCATCGTAGTGGATTCGGATTCTGCAAAATTCACCATGACGATGGAAAACATCCCATCCGAAAATCCAAAAACGGGCCGTATTGTCGCCCAGAGCGTGATCGCCTTGCTGCGTAAGATGCAATCTAGCTTTAAAGTCGGAACCTAATTCGGTTGCGCTTTCAGGCAGCTTGGGCGATTGCGACTTTGCGGGGCAAATCTAAGGTGGTCACCCGGGTGAGTTCACGCTTGTAAGCTTTGTCATCGAAGGGGCGGGCCCGATGCATCGTGGTCCGGTTGTCCCAAATGACCAAGTCGCCTAAGGCCCACTCGTGGTAGTGCAGATATTGAGGGCGTGTGGCGTGCTCGATTAAGTCCCGCAATAATAATCGCCCTTCAGGGACCGGCCATTCAATGACCCGTTCAGCATGCGAGGCCAGGTAAAGCGATTTACGGGGTGAGCCTGCAATCACACGCACCAGCGGGTGAGTCGCACCCAGTAATTTGGCTTTTTCTTCTGGCGAAAAGTCAAAGCCCATCGTGTGACGTGAATACGCAATTGAGTGATGTACGTGTAAGTCGGCAATCAGGGCCTTTGTTGCGTCATCCAAGGCATCGTAAGCTGCCCGCATGTCTGCAAATTCGGTATCCGCCCGCACGGGGGGGATGTTGCGGGCATATAACATCGAGTAACGCCCAGCTGGATCTTCGAACGAGGCATCGGTGTGCCAGATGCGGTTACTGATGCCGTTAATGCGGCGTCGGTCTTCAGCCCCTAGAATCGAGCCATCGTGGCCGACATTTGAAATATCGGTCAGCGCTTCGTTGCCAAAGCGGTTTTTAACCAGAACGGAAGATGACGTTTTAGCGTGTAATTCGCCATCGAGGCGTTGAGCAAAATCGAGCTGATCTTGATTTGAGAACTGTTGACCTTTAAAGACCAAAACACCAAACTC
>CAIYCP010000172.1 GCA_903924715.1 uncultured beta proteobacterium | reverse complement strand
CTACGAAACACTAAAGTCCGCTGATGTGAAACACATGGCATATGTTCCTGATGCCGGTCACAAATCCTTAATAAACCTCTTCAGCGCTGACCCATCAGTCAATACCAACGTTTTGACAACGGAAGAAGAAGGCATTGCCATTGCTTGCGGCGCCTGGCTTGGTGGCCAGCGCAGCGTTGTCTTGATGCAGTCGTCGGGCGTCGGCAATTGTATCAATATGCTGTCATTGCCTGTGCAAGCACGTATTCCCCTACTGATGCTAGTTACCATGCGCGGCGAATGGGCGGAGTTTAATCCTTGGCAAATGCCCATGGGACGGGCCACACAAGCGGTCCTTGAAGCCATTGGCGTTACCGTTTTACGGGTCGAAACGACAGAAGACCTGATAGAAGTTGTAGCTCAAGCGGCCACCATGGCTTTTGAAGCAGATCAACAAATTGCAGTCTTAATCAGCCAGCGGCTAATCGGCAAAAAGAAATGGTGAGTAAAATGACCCCTGCAACGATGGATCGCCGCGAGGCCGTAAGAAACCTCTTGGAACAGCGCGATGGTGCTCTGGTAGTAACCGGCCTAGGTTCGTCCAGTTACGACGTACATGCAGCAGGCGACGCGGATAACAATTACTACCTTTGGGGAGCAATGGGAGGCGCCGCCCTCGTCGGATTAGGCATCGCTCAAGCCCAACCGAGCAAACGCGTCATGGTCATCACCGGAGACGGCGAGCAATTAATGGCTTTTGGAAGCCTTGCCACCATATCGGTCGCAGCTCCGCGCAATCTAGATATCATCATACTCGATAATCAACATTTCGGTGAAACGGGCATGCAGCAAAGCCATACAGGAAGCGGTATCAATTTCGCCTCCGTCGCAGCTGTTTGTGGCTTTTCCGATACGGGGCTCTTTCACTCAATAGTCGATGTCAACAAACTCTGCGAAACACTCAAGGCTCCCGCGAAGGGACCGCGTCTTTATGTATTGAAAGTCAAAGCTGAAAATATCACTCGCTCATTACCACCGCGGGATGCGACCTTTATTAAAAACCGCTTCCGTGCGCATTTGGGTCACTTACCTTGCTGAGTGCGGGTCGACTGTGACGGGAGCAACTCACGAGGCCGTGAGCTTGATTAAAGATGGCCCATGGCTGAGTGATCTCGAGGCGCCGGCATCTGAACTCATTAAGTCGTCAGAAAGCCAATACGTAGCGTCAAATATACTAAGTGGCGCTATTACTGGAGCAGCATTAGGCACGGAGCTGAATGATTTAGACGAATAGAATTTTATTTTTGAAACTTGCGTCTCGGTGCCTCGTTAACTTTTGACACTGCCAGAACAACGGCGATCCAGCATTCACAAAAATTAATGTCTATGAAAATTTAAAAAGCAGTAATGTAAGCTTAGATCCCAATTCTTTCGAAAATAGCATTCTCGAGTTCAATAGCCGCATCGCGTAAGTAACGGTTCCAAGCCTCACGCCCTGCTCTTCCAGCATCCAAGTCAGCTTGAAACCCATCTCGATACGGCCATGTTTCACCTAAAATTTCGTGACCGGCTTCTTCGACTGATGCTGCGGCAACAGAAAACTGGCGTTCAGACTTTCCAATCTTCGAAAAAATCAAAACAATTTTACGCCGCGTGCCTTTTTTTCTCAAAGCCTTAGCTAATGCAAGCGTAGGATCAAGGTCATCAAAAGATGCGCCAGTAGGAAGGAAAATAAGATCACTTTCTTCCACGATCTCTGTCGTAAAATTGTCCGCAAGACCTCGCGTATCAACGACCACGAGATCAAATCCCTTCGCGGCAGCCACTAACTTCTTTAAGCTCTTAAATGCCCTGACGTCGATATCCGGAAGCACACCGGACTGTAATCGTTTTGCATTCCAGGAAACGCACGTAAGTTGCTCAAGATCGAAATCCGCCAACAAAACGTTGAGTTCCCGATGCGCCGCTCCAACGGCCACAAGGCGAGCCAACGCGCTCTTGCCTACCCCGCCTTTTTGCCCAACAAAACTAACAATTACAGGGCTTTGATCTTTTTTGGACATTTTACGGCACCCAATTAAGGGCACAAGGGCCCCAAAATCCAAAATTAATACCAAAATTGGTCATGTCAACCACTTGCCAACTTCCAAATTGTGGCGGCTAAGTCACACGACAAATTTGATCATGTCTAGCCCCCTGTTTATGTACCAGTGAATTGGGGTTTTACTAAGATTGTTTCGGGGACGGGTGGGCGCATGCCGAGGGCGTGATGCGGCCGGATAT
>CAIYCP010000171.1 GCA_903924715.1 uncultured beta proteobacterium | reverse complement strand
TTGGCATGCGAATGCACCGTGCCCTTCGGGCGCCCTGTGGAGCCTGATGAGTACAACCAAAAGCCGGGGTCATCCGCTTTGGTGGTTGCTGCTTTAGCCATGGGTTGGTGGGCTTGCAAGAAGGTTTCAAACGCCGCTTCAGTTGGGAGCAAGGGGGCTGCAGGTTTGGACACGATGACCTTACTCACCTCGTTGTCCGACTTGGTCATGGCGGCAGTGAGTGTGGGTAGTAATGCGCCCGACACTAGCACCGCTTGTGCGCGCGAGTTTTCCAAAATGAAGGCGTAGTCTTCGGCGTTGAGCAAGGTGTTGACCGCCACGGGCACAAGACCTGCGTAAATAGCACCTAAAAAGCTCACGGGCCAATCGTTGCAGTCGTGCATAAGTAGCAGCACGCGTTCTTCACGTTTCAACCCCAAGCTTCGTAAGCCTGCGGCCATGCTGCACACGCGTTTAGATAAGTCACCGTAGTTGAGCGTGCCGTGATCGTCGATGAATGCGGGACGGTCGGGACGGTCGGCATTGCGTTCAAGCAAAAATTGCGCAAAGTTGAACTGCTCGGGGGGTGCTGCGACGTCTTGGGTGCTGTTGTGGTTGGTTGTCATGTTTGTCTTCTCCAAGTCAATGCTCTGGGGTTATTTGAGTTTAGAGAGAAGTTCTGTCATGGGTGCTTTCTTTATTTTGTGAATTAGGGCGCTGTTGATCGGACGGTTTTGAGTCTGTGTTGCGGCTACTTGTCATATGAACCAACATGAATTATTATGCGTATATTAAGGCTAACATGCGTTAAACAGCATGTCTAGCAATATATTGCATGTTATGGGGTTAGTCCTAGGATTGAACGACTGGAAGAGATTCATGGCTGAGGTAGTTGATGTTAAAAACCCTTTCTTGGTAGCTTTGGGGGAACGCGTGCGAGCTCTGCGTGCGCGACGTGGGATGACACGTAAGGCCGTTGCCTTAGCGGCTGATGTGTCTGAGCGTCACTTAGCCAGCTTGGAGTGTGGTGAAGGCAATGCATCCATCCTGGTGCTCTTGCATGTCGCAGGAGCTTTGCAGTGCACTTTGGCTGAGTTGATTGGCGACGTGACGACAAGCTCGCCCGAGTGGTTGTTGTTGCGCGAAATGCTGAGTACACATAGCGAGGCTGATTTGCGTCGAGTTCGCGAGCAGGTGTCTGTTTTGTTTGGCGCAACCCAAGAGGCGGAAAGGACCAACCGCATTGCGCTCATCGGTTTACGCGGTGCGGGCAAAACCACCTTGGGGCAACGCTTAGCCAAAGACTTGGGCTATGCCTTCATTGAGTTGAGCCGTGAGATTGAAAAGTTTGCAGGCTGCAGCGTGTCTGAAATTCATAACTTGTATGGCACCAACGCCTATCGCCGCTACGAGCGGCGAGCTTTAGAGGAGGCTATTCAAATTTACCCCGAAGTCATCATCGCCACGCCGGGTGGTTTGGTGTCTGACTCCGCCACCCTGAACGAAATGTTGTCGCATTGCTATACCGTGTGGTTGCAGGCCAAGCCTGAAGATCATTTATCGAGGGTAGCTGCGCAAGGTGATATGCGTCCGATGGCTGGCAGCGCAGAAGCGATCGAAGATTTGAAGTTAATCTTGGAAGGTCGCGCGCCTTTTTATGCCAAGGCTGACATGACCTTTGATACCAGCGCCCAATCATTGGAAGAGAGCTTCCAAACGTTACGTGCGCGACTGCGCTCGGTGATCAATCTGCCTATTTAAGCCGCTAGCCCTTTCAAATGTTTTCCCTCGTGC
>CAIYCP010000170.1 GCA_903924715.1 uncultured beta proteobacterium | reverse complement strand
CGCCACGCCAAATTGAATGGGCGGATATTGCAAGCGCTTCAAGATATCAGCGCGCAGGCCTGCAATCTCACTCATCGACCAATTTGACACGTAGGCGCCAAGCTGCTGATTCAGTGCAGGCACATGATGCTTTAAATCACGACTTACCCGGGCCAATGGCTTGATGTAGTGCAGCGCATGCAGCGCATTCGACAATTCAATCGCCGGCTTGTTATAAGGCCAAGGTTGCAAAATCATTTCAACAGGATCCAACCCTACCATCACCATCAAATCAGCCTGTGCAATACATTCTGCCTCTTGAATGCCGCCCGTGAAAATTCCAACCGCTTGAAGGTCTAGATCAGAGATCACCCCTTTGGCTTTATAGGTTTGTAAGACCGGGCATTTTAGATATTGCGCGAGCTGCCTAACCTCAGCAGCGCACTGACGAGCCTCAAGCCCAACAATCAACACCGGTTTTTTAGCATGCTGCAAATGTTGAAGTACACCCTGCAAGGCAACAGTGTCGTGAACGACTGACGGGTGTGCAGGCGCACCAATTAAGGGACTGTCGATCAAGCGCCGCGCCACTTCACCCGTTAACTCAAGATGAACGGGCCCCATTGGCGCCAGGCACGCGAGCGCAATCAAGGCATCAATTTCAGCGGCCGGATTTTCTGACTCAAGTCGCGCAACGCCTTTGACCACGGGCTGCAACATTGCCTTTTGGTCAAACACTTGATGCGTAATGTATGAAAGTTGCTTTTCAGTAAACCCATCCGTGATCACAATGACCGGAGCGCGGTCAAGCTTGGCATACGCCACACCGTTTGCAGCGTTTGCAACCCCCGGGCCTTTGGTCATCAGCGCCACGCCAGGTACCCCGGTCGTTTCAGCCAGGGCTCCTGCCATCATGACAGCCGCATTTTCAGTTTTTGTGAGCGTAAATGCGATGCCTACTTCGGCTGCCGCTTCGATCAAATCAAGTGACGAACCACCGCCAGGCAGACCGAACATCTGACGTACACCAGCACGAGCCAAGGCCTGAGCCAAGGCTTGCACGATCGTTATCTTTGGATGCGTATTCAAAATAGAAACCGTTTGCTTTAGTGAATGGCCTGCGCAGCAGGATCAGCAAGATGAATCAACATATTGTGGTGTTGATCAATGACGACTTTGGCATACTTTGGCACTACCACTGTTGACTCACGCTCTTCAACAATTGCGGGGCCTTCAAAGTGCATACCTGTCTGTAATACATAACGATCATAAACAGGCGTATTGATAAATTTCTTGTTAAAAACACAAAACACTTCACGATGATTTTTGATCGCGCCGTCAGCTGCTTGAGCCAGTGCTCGCTCTTTAGATAAATTTTTCTTGAGCTGCTCGAGTAAGTCAGGCATTGGCCCCTGCACCACGACGCGCCACGACACAACTTCTGCCGGTGTCTCGTCTTCAGTACGGCCATACAAGTTTTGGTAACAACGGCTAAATTCTTCAACCAGGTGCTGCTTAAAACCTTGATGTAGATACTTCATCGAAACAGGTACTTCAACCTCGTAGCCTTGTCCGACATAACGCATCGCAGCGCTCACTTGAACCGTACACAAAGAGGCAGACAAGCCCGACTGGGCCAACATTTCTAGCCCCTTCGAGTTTAGACCTTGGATTAACTGCTCGACTAAACCCTCATTCAGCCCCGCGACAGGCGAGACCGACGCCTGCACAAACTGAAACGACATCGGAGAGGCCAAAAATCCGAACGCAGAGGCCACCCCAGCCCCCATTGGGATCACAAGCCGCTCAATACCAAGCTTAAGCGCAACGTGACACGCGTGGACTGGCCCGGCGCCACCGATCGGGATCATGGCGTAGTTTGAGGCCTTCAGCCCTTTTTCAAGCGCATGAATACTTGCAGCCTGCGACATGGTTTCGTTGACCGTTTCATGAATCCCAAACGCAGCCTCAGTCACCGAAATATCAAGCGGTGCAGCGATTTGTTTCTGTATGCACTGACGCGCCGCCTCTAAATCCAAGGCCATCGAACCGCCCAAGAATGATTTGGCATCCAAATAACCTAAAACCAGATCAGCATCCGTCACCGTGGCGTCTTGCCCACCTTGACCATAGCAAGCAGGACCCGGCACGGCACTTGAACTATCGGGGCCGACCTGAATGAGGCCCAAGCTATTGATGCGAGAAATACTACCGCCGCCCGAACCGATTTCAATCATGTCGATAGCCGGTACTTTTAGCGGAATCCCACTCCCCTTTTTGAAGCGCTGCAGACGCGCCACCTCAAAATCGGTTGTGACCGCGCTGTGGCCATCATCAATCAAGCAAGCCTTCGCAGTTGTGCCACCCATGTCAAAACAAAGAATTTGCGTCAAATCGGCCATCTGCCCAATCAACGACGTTGCCTGAACACCGCCCGCTGGGCCCGATTGCACCAAACGGATCGGGTATTCAATCGCCGTATGAAAATGTACCGTCCCCCCATCCGATTGCATCAGATACAAATCTTGTTCAATACCAATGTTCTTGATGCCCGCCATCAAGGCCGAAATATATTTTTTGAACAATGGCTGCACGTACGCGTTACAAACCGTCGTGGCCGTTCTTTCATATTCACCGAT
>CAIYCP010000169.1 GCA_903924715.1 uncultured beta proteobacterium | reverse complement strand
TGCAAGGTGACTTAGGCACTTCAATTGCAAGCGGTCGACCGGTCACAAGCGAAGTGATGCGTGCAGTCGGCAACACCTTTAGACTTGCGATCGTGGCCACCGTGATTGGTTTTATCTTTGGCTGCCTCTTTGGTTTTGTTGCGGGTTATTTTCAAAACTCTTGGATTGATAAAGCCGCCTCCCTGACCTCGGTGCTGGGCGTGAGCGTGCCTCACTACTGGCTTGGGATGGTCTTGGTCATCATCTTCAGTTCACTCTTGATGTGGTTGCCCCCAAATGGCGCTGGGCCAGGTGGCTCTTCAGACTGGCAATGGAACTGGGAACACATGAAGCATTTAGTCTTGCCTGCGGTCACCATGAGCGTGATTCCGATGGGTATTATTTCGCGTACCGTTCGTGCCTTAGTTGCCGAAATTTTGTCCCAAGAATTTATTGTCGGTCTCAAAGCAAAAGGGCTGACCAATGTTGGCATTTTCTTACACGTCGTTAAAAATGCAGCACCCACTGCACTCGCCGTGATGGGCTTGCAGTTAGGTTACTTATTGGGCGGCTCAATATTGATCGAAACAGTGTTCTCGTGGCCCGGGACTGGTTTTTTGTTGAACTCAGCCATTTTTCAACGAGATCTTCCACTGCTTCAAGGAACAATCCTTGTCTTGGCGACCTTCTTTGTCATCCTCAACATGATCGTCGATATCATTCAGACCATGCTTGATCCACGTATCGCACGAGGCTGAATCCCATGCTTAATATCACCGTCGATACAAAGAAAATTCCGTCCCTGAACACCGAGCGTTCTGCAGGGTATTGGCAGAATGTATTCTCGCGCCTGCTTCGCGATAAAGTCGCAATGTTTGCGGCCCTGGTCATTATTTGCCTTTTACTCATGGCGATTTTGGGTCAATGGATCACGCCAGCCGATCCATATGCGGCCTCAATCATGAAACGACTCAAGCCAATCGGGTTTGAGGGCTATCCGTTAGGCACTGACGAACTGGGTCGTGACATGATGTCTCGACTGATGGTCGGCGCGCGGCTATCGCTTTTTATGGGGATCACCCCCGTGCTGCTCGCTTTTACGATCGGTTCGACGATTGGCATCATTGCAGGCTATGCCGGTGGCACGCTCAACACTGCAATCATGCGCACCATTGACGTGTTCTATGCCTTTCCATCCGTGCTCTTAGCGATCGCACTGTCGGGTGTACTTGGAACCGGTATTACGAACTCACTGATCTCACTCACAATCGTGTTTATTCCACCGATCGCGCGCGTGGCAGAAAGCGTCACAACCCAAATCCGCAGTCGAGACTTTGTCGAAGCAGCGCGGGCCTCGGGTGCCAATGCCTTCACGATCGTCAGAGTGCATGTATTAGGCAATGTGTTGAGCCCGATCTTTGTCTACTCAACGAGCCTCATTGCCGTTTCGATGATTCTTGCCTCGGGATTAAGCTTTTTGGGGCTTGGCGTGAAACCACCAGAACCAGAGTGGGGCTTAATGCTCAACACGCTACGCACGGCCATTTATGTACAACCTTGGATCGCAGCGTTGCCAGGCGTCATGATCTTCATCACCTCAATCGCCTTCAATCTTCTGTCAGATGGATTGCGCTCAGCTATGGAGATCAAGAACTAATGGATAACTTCTTACCTGGCTATACCGATGTCGGCGGTGCAGCGCAACCGTTGTTGATGGTCAAAAATTTGATCAAACACTTTGCACTGAAAAAAGATATTTTAGGAAAAGGCGGCGGTGTCGTGCGAGCGGTCGACGGCATTGACTTTATGGTTCGCAAAGGCGAAACCCTGGGCGTGGTGGGCGAATCCGGTTGTGGAAAATCAACCACGGCGCGACTGCTGATGAATTTAATCAAGGCCGATCATGGCGATATTATTTTCGATGGCCAGTCTGTCGGCAGCCGAAACTTAAGCCTTAAAGAATTTCGACGCCAAGCGCAAATGGTTTTTCAAGATAGCTATGCCTCTTTGAATCCACGTCTGACCATTGAAGATTCAGTGGCGTTTGCCCCACAGGTACACGGAGTAAGCAAACAAGATGCTATCGCGCGTGCGCGAGACTTATTGCAACGTGTCGGACTCGATCCAAATCGTTTTGCAGAGCGTTATCCACATGAACTCTCTGGCGGGCAACGTCAACGCGTCAATATTGCGCGTGCGCTCGCCCTGCAATCACGGCTGATCATTTTAGACGAGGCCGTCTCAGCACTTGATAAATCAGTTGAAGCACAGGTCTTAAACTTGTTACTTGATCTGAAAGAAGAATTTAAACTGACCTACGTTTTTATCAGTCACGATCTGAATGTCGTTCGTTATATCTCGGATCGAGTCATGGTGATGTATCTGGGCCAGGTGGTTGAAATCGGCGAATGCGAAACCCTGTTTAACTCTCCTCGGCATCCCTACACGCGCGCCTTGCTGTCTTCGGTTCCTTCAATGGATCCTGATAACCGCACTGAGACACCGCCTTTGGCAGGCGACCCACCGAACCCAATCAATCCACCTTCAGGCTGCCGTTTTCACACACGCTGCGCCCAAGCCCAACCTGTATGCTCAAAGAAAATGCCTCCTCTCGTATCAAGTAAAGACGGCCAAGGCGTTGCCTGCTGGATTCATGTTGAGAACAGTGGTCACACCCAAGCGGTTTCGACGACTGAGGGGGTGGCATGAATACGCCTGACGCCCCTTTTGTTGATATTCGCGATCTGACTGTTACCTTCACGGGCGGTAAAAGCCCAGTCAAAGCCGTCAATGGTGTCACGCTGGCGGTCAAGCGCGGAGAGGTCGTCGCCCTGATCGGTGAATCAGGCTCTGGAAAAAGTGTCACCCTGCGCTCGATCTTGCGATTGCACAACCCGGCACGCTCAAAAATCGAAGGCCAAATTTTAATTAATGGCCAAGATGTCGTTCAACTTTCAAACGACGCCTTATCGCGTTTTAGAGGGAAAGTAACCTCGATGATATTTCAAGAGCCTTTGCTGGCGCTTGATCCCGTGTACACCGTAGGCGATCAAATCATCGAAGCCATTTTGCGCCACGAGAACATCAGTCGCAGTGAGGCCCGTGCGCGTGCCCTGTCGCTCTTTGAACGCGTTCGCATCCCCAGCCCCGAGCGCAGGCTCGATGCCTATCCACATGAAATGTCAGGGGGCATGCGACAACGTGCAATGATTTCTTTAGCGTTGGCAAGCGAACCTCAACTGCTGTTGGCTGACGAACCAACGACCGCACTCGACGCTACGGTACAGATTCAAATTTTGCTGCTGCTCAGAGAACTACAACGTGAATTAGGTTTGTCAGTGATCTTCGTGACACACGACATTGGTGCTGCGGTAGAAGTGGCTGACCGAATTGCTGTGATGTATGCAGGGCGCATCGTTGAGCAGGGCACCACGCGCACTTTGATGCGTTCGCCTCGTCATCCGTACACGCGCGCGCTCTTAAAAAGCTTGGCACACGGGGCTACCAAGAAAGGGACCCGCTTAGAAACTATTTCGGGCTCACCACCTGATCTTACAAAGTTACCACCAGGTTGTGCTTTTGCAGAGCGCTGTGCGCTAGCCCTAGACTCCTGCAAACAAACCGTACCCGAGCTGGTTTGGTTAACGCCGGATCACAGTGCCCGCTGTCTACGTACTGAGCAAACAGAAACACCGATTTAAAAAAATCCCTTAGGCCGCAGCGCTTATCGCTTAACGGCCCAAAGGGTGTTTTGTTTTTAAAACTGTTTATTGCAACGTGCGTGCAAACACAAATTTCCCATCCTGCCAGTCAACCGGCACCACATCTTTGGGGCCGAATTTTCCTTCAAGAATCAATTTAGCAATCGGGTTTTCTAGGTTCTGCTGAATCGCACGTTTAAGCGGTCTTGCACCAAATACTGGATCAAAACCACCGCGTGC
>CAIYCP010000168.1 GCA_903924715.1 uncultured beta proteobacterium | reverse complement strand
TGCCTGATATGGTCAGTGCTGCAGGTTACAAGCTCAGTCTGACCGATGCGACCACCCAATACTTTTTTATGCTGATTGTTGTGGTCTTGTGTTTTTGGCTTATTCGAATTGTGATGGCTAGTGCATTTGGCCGGTCTTTGATTGCCATTCGTGATAATGATGTCAGGGCATCGCTTATCGGGATTCATGTCTATCGGTTGCGTCTGGCGGCTTTTGTGATCGCGGGCTTTTTGGCAGGCGTGTCGGGTGCTCTGTTTGCACTGTTTGGTCGCTACGCCTCTGCATCATATATGTTCTATCACGTTTCAGGTGAGGGTGTCGTTTGGGCGATCGTAGGTGGCATTGGCACGCTCTTGGGCCCAGCAATCGGGACGGGAATTTTTATACTGATCAGAGAGGTCGTGTCGAGCCATTGGCAGCACTATGCACTGATTGTGGGTGGCTTTGCGATTTGTATTGTGATTTTTGCTCCCGAAGGGATCGTGGGGCTTTGGAAAAAATATGTTCAGAAGAGGGGCGCATGATTCCTTTTTTGAAAATTGACAATCTATCCAAGTCATTTGGAGGCGTCAAAGCAGTCAGTGACTTAAGTTTGGCCTTGATGCCGGGTAGGATCAATGCAATTATTGGACCGAACGGCGCAGGCAAGACGACCTTGTTCAATTTGATTGCAGGATTTATCAGACCTGATTCAGGGACGATTTTTTTTGAAAGTAGTGAAATTACAAACTTACCGATACACGAAATCTCAAGGCTGGGAATTAAGCGTACGTTGCAAGTTAAAAGCGTATTTAACAGCATGACAGTATTTGAAAATCTCTGGATTACTCTGTCAGCGCATCGCGGTCATTTGAACCCTTTCAAAAAAGTTGCAAATTATCGTCTCGAGCAAGAAGAGGTAGAGAGCGTCATTGAGCAACTTGAGCTTGAGCGGTTTCGCGATAGAGAGGCGGGCACGCTGTCTTATGGGGATGTTGCACTGCTTGAGATCGGCATGGCGATTATTACGCGGCCGCGCATGATTCTTTTTGATGAACCGGTGTGCGGAATGAGTCCGCAAGAGACCGAAAAGGTCGTGACTAAGATCGCAAGCCTTGCTAAACAGACGCATGTGGTGATCATCGAGCACGACATGGATGTGGTGTTTAAACTCGCAGAAGAGATTACAGTACTTGCGTTTGGCGCAAAACTGGCAAGCGGGACCCCCCGCGAAATTGCTGAGAATCAAAGCGTCAAAGAAGTGTACTTTGGCGTCGACGAGGTGGCTGCGCATGAATAAGCAACATGTACTCGAATTAAAGAGTGTGTATGCGTCGTATGGTCGCGTGAATGTTCTCCAGGACCTTTCTTTTAAAGTTGAGCATGGTGAGGCGGTGGGGATCCTTGGGCGTAATGGCGTGGGCAAAACGACAACGCTTAAAACGATCATGGGTTTGTTGGCTTGCGCACAAGGCTCGATTTCGTTTGACAGTCAAGAACTCAGTACTCTGGCCCCACATAAAATCCCCCATTTAGGAATCGGTTACGTACCCCAGGGTCGCGGTATTTTTCCAAACCTGAGCGTAAAAGAAAATTTGTTTTTAGGTGTCAAGAACAAAGCACCTGATGACCTGGTCGCGTATGTATTTGAACGCTTCCCGCGTCTTAGAGAAAGGCTTGAGCAGCCCGGAGGCACCTTATCTGGCGGCGAGCAGCAGATGTTGTCGATCGCGCGTTGTCTATTAATGGAACCTAAACTGATCATTTTGGATGAGCCGACCGAAGGGATTATGCCCAAGCTTGTTTCTGAAATTCGAGCCGAAATAAAGAAGATCAACGCCCAAGGTATTGGAATTTTGCTGGTTGAACAAAACGTTAAAACAGCGCTTGATTTATGCACGCGAATACTGGTGATGGATAAAGGCAAGATCGTCATGAATGCCAGTACGCAATCGATCTTGACTGACCCGAAGATGCTCTCTGAGCACCTAGATATCAAAATTTAGCCTCTTAACCCTGACAGGAGCACTACAGCATGGATGATCACGCAAAGAAAGAATCACCTAATTCCGGTCGTCGTAGTTTGCTGAGCCTCGCGCTTAAAGGCGGAGTGGCGGCAGGCTTGGCCAATATGACCATCATGAAAGATCTCTACGCTCAAACGAGCGGTCCACTTGTGATTGGCCATCATGCTGAGATCACGGGTGGTTTTGCCTCGTGGGGGCATTGGCATGATGTGTGTGCAAAAAAAGCAGTTGAGCGAATCAATGCCGAGGGTGGGATTGCGAAGCGAAAGGTGACGCTTCTCACCGAAGATACAGAGTCCAATCCCGCAACCGGGGCAAGAAAGCTGCGCAACCTGATTCAACGCGGTAACGCTGAGTTTGTCGTTGGGTCGGTGCATTCTGGTGTCATGCTCGCGTCCATCCCAATTGCGACAGAACTTAAAACGATCTATTTTTCGCAAGGTGAAGCCACTGAGGCGACAGGTTCGAAAGGAACGCGCTACAGCTTTAGAACGGGCAGCGATACGTATTCGATGGCAGCTGCAGGTGTGCCGTGGGCGCTTGAAAATTTAGGAAAAAAATGGACCGTGATCTATGCGGACTATGCCTGGGGCCAAAGTCATAATGCTGAAGCGAAGGCCGTGATCGAACGGTTAGGCGGTACATGGTTGAAAGGTATACCCGTTCCGTTGGATGCCAAAGATTTGGTGCCTTATCTGGCGCAGGTTCCTGCTGATACTGAGGTGCTCTTTTCTATTTTCTTTGGCTCGCTCTCGGTTGCCTTTTTTACTCAAGCTAAATCGATGGGCTTGGATAAAAAACTAAAGATGTATTCGGTAAACGGCACGATGGAGGCAATTGATCCCAATGAGATACAGGGCGCAGCCGAAGGTGTTTATCTGTTAGAGAATTTTCCTCGTGTGGCAAAGTACAAGGATGATGCATTTCATAAGGAATTCATTGCTGCAATGAATGTCGATGAAACTTATGCTCGCGAGAAAAATGGAAAGCTTGTCATGGCTAAGAGTCACGCGTGGCAATCTTGGGAGGATTTGTTCGCGTTAAAGGCTGCAATCGAATCTTCTGGATACCAATCACGAAAAGATGTGGAAGGCGTGATACAGGCTTTAGAGGGAATGAGTTTGAAAAATTCAATCGGACATCCTCAAGGCGATAAGATCATCCGCAAAGAAGATCATGCGGGCATACTGGATCACTACATTAGCCGTGTTGAAAACGGGCGTTACGAGGTGAAGCAGCGAATTTCAAAAGAAGATTTGCTCAAGCAGTTGCCTGTACGAAATGAATTAAACAAGATGCCTGTGTGAGTTTTCTTTCTTGTCGCAAGGCCGCTTGTGTCTTAAGCGCCTTGCGATTTTTGCTGTTTTTAGTTCGGCGTAATTCCAGACTTAATCAGCAAGGGTCCAAGCGTCCCAATCTCATTTTTTAAATGCGCACGCAGCTTTGCCGGCACGGCAAGGTCTGGGGAGACTGGCGTTGTGCTAATGCTATCGAGTTTGGCTTTGACCTCGGGGTCGACGACGGCGGCCGCAAGGGCTGCTGAGAGCCGATTGATAATGGGTTGTGGCGTACCTTTTGGCGCATAGAGGCCAAACCAAATACTGATATCAAAACCTTTTACGCCAACTTCACTTAATGCGGGCAGGTCTGGCATAGAGGGCAGGCGTTGTGTGCCGGCTACCGCGTAGGCCTTGATTCGGCCGCCACTGATTGCGGGCACTGTGCTTGTGGTTTGATCGCACATAATATCAATCTGACCGCCCATCAAGTCATTGATTGCGGGTGCAGCACCTTTATACGGGACTAGCGTCAGTTTGATGTCTAACGCATCCATGAACATCAGACTGCAAAGATGCGATGCTGAGCCAATGCCTGCATGACCCATGCTTATTTTGGCACTGTTCTCTTTGATATAAGTCACAAATTCGCGTGCATCTTTTGTGGGAAGGTCTTTGCGTCCTGTGACCACCATGGGGCCAACCGTTGCCAGGCCAATTGGCTCAAAGTCGTCAATCGGGCTGTACGGTAGGTTTTTAATCATCAGTACATTCGTGGCGTGGCTAATGTGAATCATCAGTAAGGTGTAGCCGTCTGGCGCTGCACGTGCAACCTTGGCTGTGCCGATGCTGCCACCCGCACCTGCAGGGTTATCTACCACGATGGTTTGACCCAACTGCTTTTGCATTGCGCCAGCGAAGAGTCGAGTAATGATGTCCCCTGGGCCACCTGCCGCATAGGGCATGACCATGGTGATATTGCGCGTCGGATAGTCTTGAGCCCAGGTCAGCGCACTTTGACTGAGCGACAAAAGTCCGAGTATGGTCGAAAAGAAGATTTTTTTAGCTAAACGCATCGACATGGTGATGAAGTCTTTTAAAGGTGGCGGGCAACGCTCACGCTTGAGCGCTCGAAGACAATCTTTATAGCACTCGCGATCGCTGTCTGGCCAGATTGAACATCCACAAGCCCTCAGTCTGGGGTAAACGCTGTGTTGTGAGACACGAACGGCTTGCGGCGACGTTGACGCGCCTAAAGCCCCCTCCTAATATATGCCATCCCCACTTTTACTGACACTGCCATGCCAATCTCTATGCTCGAGTCTTCGATCTTCAAAGATATGTTCGGCACTGCGGCGATGCGCGCTGTCTTTGACGACGCGTCAACGGTGTATCGCTACACCGAAACTGAAATTGCCTTGGCTCAGGTTCAAGGCCGACTTGGGGTGATCCCCGCCAAAGCAGCTGAAGTGATTGCTCAAAAAGCAGATTCGACCCAACTCGACATGGTTGAACTCAAACGCGAAACTGAAATCGTTGGCTATCCGATTTTGCCTTTGGTGCATCAACTATCAAAAATGTGCGGCCCAGAGGGTGAGTATTTGCATTGGGGTGCAACAACGCAGGACATCATGGATACAGCGACGGTGCTGCAAGTGCGGGCCGGCCTAAAAATTATAGAGACCGATCTTGATGAGCTTGATCAAATTCTGGATGCGCTGGCCGCTCGCTATCGTGATGCACCCATGGCAGGTCGCACGCATCTTCAACATGCCTTGCCCATTACCTTTGGTTATAAGGTGGCGGTATGGTTGCTGATGGTAAGGCGTCATCGCGAAAGACTTGCTCAGCTCAAGCCACGTGTTCTGGTCGGGCAATTTGGTGGCGCAGCCGGAACGCTGGCTTCGTTAGGCTCTCAAGGGTTGGCTGTGCATGCAGCGCTCATGAAAGAGTTGCAACTTGAGGCCGCGCCCGTGACCTGGCATGTTGCCCGTGATGGGCTGACTGAGGCGATTCAGTTTTTGGCGCTTGTTACTGGGTCCCTCGGAAAAATCGCACTTGATATTATGTTGATGATGACCAACGAGTTAGGCGAGGCGTTTGAGCCCTTCGTAAAAGGGCGTGGCGCCTCGAGTACGATGCCGCAAAAGCGTAATCCGATTTCATGCGAATTAATGTTGAGTGCATCCAAGGCGGTGCGTCAACATGCGGGTTTGGCACTTGATGCGATGGTGCAGGATTTTGAACGCGC
>CAIYCP010000167.1 GCA_903924715.1 uncultured beta proteobacterium | reverse complement strand
TGATGACGCCTGAGGCGGCGGCCCATGCGATTATGGTGGGGTTCGAACGTGGAGACTTCGAAATTCGTTTTCCGAAGACCTTTTCGTTTTTACTTCGGTTCGTCAGTATGCTGCCTGATCGATTACGTTTTGCTCTTTTGCATAAGACAACAGGAATGTGATGCGGCACTCTCATGCGCGCTTTGATGCGTTGGCTCAGTGGTTTGAAACACTGACACCCGACGCGTTAAAAAAAATTGATCAAGTCTATGCCTCGGATGCCACGTTTCGCGATCCGTTTAACCGTGTGCGTGGAAGCAACTCGATCCGTCTGGTTTATCAACACATGTTTGAACAACTGGTTGCGCCGCGCTTTGTCATCATCACTAAATTGATACAAGGGGAAGAGGCGTTTATGACATGGCAGTTTTTGTTTAAGTTGCGAGACAAAGCGTATGTCATTGAAGGTGGCACCCACTTCTTACTCAATGACCAAGGTCTGATCGCTGAGCATCGTGATTATTGGGATGCGGCGCAAGAGCTCTATGAAAAGATTCCACTCTTAGGGGCCGTATTGCGTGGCTTGAGACGAAAGCTTTCGATTGCCGGAATACAGAGCTGACGCCACAATAAAAAAGCCCCTGAAAGGGGCTTTAAAACACCTGCGTAGTGAAAGAGCGATCGCAGGTGAAGACTTCTTTGTAGTTTAGATGCACGCTAGCCGTGTGGTGTCGCGTGCATCGTTACTGATTAAGAATGCTCGTAGGTGTTGATGTCTCGATCTTTGGTTTCTGTTAAGAACAAGAAGCCCACCACAAGCGTGATGACCGCGACAACGATTGGATACCACAGACCGAAGTAAATATCCCCAGTCGCGGCTACCATGGCTGTGGCAACGAGCGGTAGCATGCCGCCGAACCATCCATTGCCGATATGGTAGGGCAATGACATCGATGTGTAGCGAATCGAGGTTGGGAACA
The DNA here is from genome assembly GCA_903924715.1 of uncultured beta proteobacterium. Taxonomy (GTDB): domain Bacteria; phylum Pseudomonadota; class Gammaproteobacteria; order Burkholderiales; family Burkholderiaceae_B; genus Zwartia. The sequence goes on along the minus strand of CAIYCP010000167.1, from coordinate 3,926 downwards.
ACTCAACCAAGAATGCGGCAATCGGGCCATAAACCATTGCGACAAGTACAAGCATCGCGATCAAGACCAGTTCAGCCATGACCCAGTTGACCTTGGCTTTGTCGGCACCAAGTTTGAAGCCAGCTTCGGATAGCGTCGCGCCAATCTTCTTGTCGTCCCATCCTTCAATGCGAGTGTTGCCGACCGTGACCACGACTGATTTACCGGCTTCAGCAGGTAAGGTCTTGAAGGACAATCCTTGCTTGGTCAGATAGTCTTTCGCCTTGTCGCAATCAGAGAACTTGCTCCACGGACCCACAAAGATGTGGATGTTGCAATTGTCGCCCGCGACAGAGAGCGAAGTTTTTTGTACAAACTGCTCAAGGTCAGGATTGACATAATGGGTTAAGAGGCCAAACAGCGGAAAGTAAGACACTGCTGCAATGAGACAGCCCGCCATAATAATCTTCAGGCGTCCGATTTTGTCAGAGAGCCAGCCAAAGAAAATAAACAGAGGTGTGCCAACGAGTAACGAAATACCAACCAGAATATAGGTTGAGGTCCAGTCAAGTTTGAGCGTAATACTTAAGAAGAATAGAGCGTAGAACTGACCTGTGTACCAAACGACGCCTTGGCCCGCAGTCGCACCTAACAAAGCAAGTAGCACGAACTTGTTATTCGGAAATTTCAAGAAACTGTCGGTAAGGGGTTGTTTAGAACCCTTGCCTTCCGATTTCATTTTTAAGAACACAGGCGATTCGTTGAGCTTGAGACGGATGTAGATTGAGAAGGCCAACAGGACCAAAGAGATCCAAAAAGGAACACGCCAACCCCAGGCTGCGAAATCTTTGCCATCCATCGTCAGGCGGGCTACGCCAATGATGAGCAGGGCCAAGAAAAATCCAATGGTTGCCGTTGTTTGAATCCATGCCGTGTTGTAGCCGCGTTTGCCGTGAGGGGCATGCTCTGCAACGTATGTTGCTGCGCCGCCATACTCACCACCCAACGCCAAGCCTTGCAGCAGACGCAGCGCGACAAGTAGTACAGGTGCTGCCCAGCCGATGTCTTTAAAGGTTGGAAGCAAACCGACTGCAAAGGTTGCACCGCCCATAAAGACGATCGTGATTAGGAAGGTGTATTTACGACCAACCAAATCTCCGATGCGTCCAAAAACGAGTGCACCAAAAGGTCGAACCAGAAAGCCTGCAGCGTACGTTGCAAAGGCCGACATGAGTGCGGCGGTTTCGTTACCAGGTGGAAAAAATAGTGCAGCAAAGAATGGTGCGAGTGTTGCATATAAATAAAAGTCGTACCACTCGAAGACCGTGCCGAGTGAGGATGCAAAGATGACTCTGTTCTCCTCTTTTCCACTGGTTGTGGTCGCGCTTGATTCAGCCATGTGATGCTCCTGATGTTGTTATCAATATTCGGGCAATCAATTGATATCGCGTGTGGTTGCTGCGTTAAATCTTTTACACCGCACAAGATGAATCATTAGACTGATAGGGAGCAGCATAGAGAACGGGACTGACTAGAAACTGACGCAGCGTGTCTCGTGTGTGTGAGGCCGTGCGTAATCGTTCAAGAGGCGATGAAGCTGACTTCGATGCGCGTCCCCGAGCTGCGGAGCTCGTTTGTTGACGAATCGGTAATGCGAATCGTTGCATCGTGTTGCAGTGCGATTTCGCGCACGATGGCCAAACCTAAACCGCTACCATCGGCTTTTGTGCCTAAGATCCGATAAAACCGGTCAAAGACACGTTCTCTTTCTGCCAAGGGAATACCCTGACCGGTATCTTCGACTGCCAACAGCACGATCCCATGTGTCTTTGTGACACTGACTGTTACGTGCCCACGCGCTGGCGTATACAGCAAGGCATTATCAATCAGGTTGTTCAATAGTTCAGCCAACAAAAGTGCTTGACCTTTGATCATGAGTGGCGTGTCAGGTGCTTCAAAGCCCAGATCAATTTGCTTGGACAAGGCGCGTTCAACCCATTGTTGCGTTTGAGTTTGTGCCAGGTCTTTGAGATCAACGGATATCACTTGAATACCCGAAGGATTTTCAGCGTTCGCCATTAAGAGCAATTGATCGACTAAGCGAGTGGCGCGCATTGTTCCAGACACAATTTGCTTGAGGCTCGTCAAGGTTTCGTCAGACAAAGTTCCTCGCATCCCCAGTTCTGCCTGAGTGCGCAAACCGGCGAGGGGTGTTTTGAGTTGATGCGCGGCATCGGCAACAAAGCGCTGTTGCGCCAGAATATTGTTTGCTAAGCGAGCGAGTAACTCGTTCATGGCATTGACAAGTGGTTCGATCTCGATGGGTACATTACGCGCATCAATGGCCGACAGATCGTCCGGTTTTCGGGCGCGCAAGCGTTTTTGTAAAGCATTGATCGGCGCCACACCGCGCGAGAGACCAAACCAAATTAAAAGTGCAGCAATCGGCAAAACCGAAAACTGCGGAATGATGACGCCTTTAATGATGTCGTTGGCTAACGCGACGCGACGCTCGACGGACTCGGCCGCGACTACGAGTACGGGTCCCGCTTCGCGCAAGCCAGCAGTACGCCAGATGTACGCAAACCGAATTTCAAAACCGCGCGTCATTTGGTTTTTGTAATACACCGTATCAAAGTCTTGGCTCGCGACTTTATCAGGAGAGGGTAGTTCAGCATCGCCACCTAACAATTCGCCTCTTGGACCAATCACCTTCCAAAATACGCCGTCGTTTTCACGGGTACGTAGGGCAAGTCGAGCAGGCGCTGAAAGTTTGAAATTGGCGCGTCCGTGTTCGACTTCAATCTGCTGGCTTAACACCTCAAGCGCGTTGCTTAGACTCAAATCGTACGGCACGTTAGCCAAATCTTGTGCGGCGACATAAGTAATCGCGATACTCATGGGCCAGAGCAAAAATAACGGAGCCAGCAGCCAGTCTAAAACCTCGCCTAGTAAAGAACGCCTCGCGGCGCGCTCGTTTAGGTTCGCATCACCCTCATCAAGTATAGGTTCGAGCGTGGGGATGTTAAGAGCGGCTTCTTGGGGTTGCACCCAAGATGGGGTTGCGGTCGAAGTCAGGACTTTAGTCACTTAAAGCGTCGCAGTCGAGGCCGGTTGTTCGCGCTCAAGACAATAGCCCAAGCCACGAACGGTCGTAATTTTGACGCCACTGTCGTCAAGTTTTTTGCGCAAGCGGTGTACATATACTTCTATGGCGTTCGAACTCACTTCTTCGCCCCATTCGCATAAATGATCAACGATTTGGGTTTTACTCACCATCCGACCGCTGCGGGTGAGTAATATTTCTAGCAAACTGACTTCGCGAGCGGACAGATCCAGCGTCTGCTGATTGACCAAGGCGACTCGACCTGTTTGCTCACACTCAAGCTTGCCATGATGCAAAATGGTCGAACCACCGCCGGCCCCGCGTCGGGCCAGCGCGCGCACACGCGCTTCAAGTTCTGAAAGTGAGAAGGGCTTGGCCATGTAATCATCTGCGCCATGATCAAGCCCCTTGACGCGCTGTTCGACGCTGTCGGCAGCCGTGAGGATGAGTACGGGCAGTCGTGATTGGCGCGCGCGCAGTTTGCTTAAGACCTCTAGACCTGACATGCGGGGTAAGCCCAGGTCAAGAATCAGCAGATCGAACTCTTGCGCCATCAGTGCCGCGTCTGCGGCGATCCCATCGCTGACTGCGTCGACCGCGTAACCGCTTTGGCGCAACGAACGCGTGAGTCCGTCGGTCAAAATACTGTCGTCTTCTGCTATCAGAATACGCATGTTGAAAAGAGCCAAATGACAACAAAGAGAGCCTATTCTGTCATAGCATCTAGGATCTGCCTACGAAGTTAGATGTGGTGCGAGTAAACCCTAATATCTCAGGTTGTTGTATAAAAAGCTTGCAGTACTGTTTTTATGTACAGTATAATTAATTTATCGATTTCTAC
>CAIYCP010000166.1 GCA_903924715.1 uncultured beta proteobacterium | reverse complement strand
CAGTTGTAGTAGCTTGTTGCGCTTGCCGAACATCTGCGGATTAAAGCCTACGCTTTGCACCAGCAGATCAATCCACTCCTCGGTCGTGAATTGTTTGCGCGCCTCAACATAACCGTCGAACTCGAAACGCGAAATCTGAATGGGCTTGAGGGATGCAAGGATCCATGGAGTAGTAGACTTTTCTTCGGTGTGCTCATACTCAAGATCAGCTATGCACCATACGCCACCGACCAGCAACTTCTGATGTGCCTTGACGGTGCCTGAGTCAATCAAGACCTTCTTGATGCCAAGGTTCGCGAACTCTGCTTCATAAACGTCCGCTTTGTCATTCAATGACACGCTAATCCGGTCAATAACCTTGTGACGACCTTTTTCTTTGATGGTCGATCGAACCAGACCAGCTTCATTGCGATGCACATAATGCATACGCAAGATATCCTTCACCGTTTCGATGCCGGTTTGGATCGTGGCCTCGTCGTTGGTCGCGCAGTATTGGCCTAACAAATACTCGAGCACATAGGTTGGCACAATCGCGTTGCCCTTTACGGCTTTCACGAGGTCTTTGCGCACGACCAGCCCCGCAAAGTGCTGGTTTATCTTGTCATCGAGTTGACTCATAGCCTATTCCTTATACTTTTTCTTAAAAGTCATTGCCGAATGCCAGATCAATCTGGATTGGCTGACGAAGCACCTCAACCTTGGTGACCGCGTCACGCATGACCAAGTCGTAGCGTTTGTGGGATTCGTAGTTGCCGCTTAGAACCGTCAAAAAGACCGACCGTTTTCGCTCATCGAGCAGCTGTGATGTGCTGTCGAACGTGAGAGTCTGCTCATCGCTGATAAGTGCTTCGCCATCTCGCAGGGAGACAACGACCGTTCGGGCGAGGACGCGCTCGGTTACAGCGTCAGTCTGAATGAACTCAAAGCGTTGTGTATTCGTCACCACTTTGTTCGTGGAGCCCAGTAAGCTGATGCTGACTGAGCGTGTTTTTGCGCTTTCTGTTTCGTTCTCACGAACAGTCACTATTGGCACCACCACCTCTTGCGGCATCGCGCTGCCGTGAACAAAGCGGGCGCCACCTGCAAAATGGAAGCGGCTAGCGCCCTTGGGCACCCAATAATCAAGACTACCCTCAGGGGTGGTTCCGGCCGTGATGGCGGTGCTCCCGCTCCATGCTTTTGGAGTTTCGCCCAGATTAGTTCCAATTAGATAACGCTTTTTGGCGATCAATGTGCCAGCGGGTTTTTCATCCAATGCAGATTTGTCTGCAACATCCAGTGCAGACTCCTGGTACATAAAACCATGGTCTGCAGTCAACAGGACTGCAGATCCGTTGAGTGAGTTAATGATAAAGCTCAGCAAGTTAGAGAGCTCTTGCACAGTTTGGTGCGCCGCTTCAAATGTCTTGGTTTCTGAGGACTGTTTGTCACCGATCATGTCAATTCGATCGTGGTAAACATAAACCAGGCGGTGGTCTCGTACTAACTCACGACCTTTGTCTTTGCCCAAAGACATCAGATCCTCAGCCTTGATGGCTATCCCGCCAAAAGCCTTAAGGTGCTCGTTGCGCTGTTCCAAGGTTGCGACAGTCTGGCCATTTACCTGTACCTCGACGGTATTGCCTACTTTGTAAGCCAGCGTCTTGTGCGGAAGAAGAGCGGCCATTCCCAAGGCAGTATAGCTAGGCAAAACGCCCAACATCCCCTCTAAGGATGCTTTGAAGCGGCTCTTGCTGTTTGTTTGCTGAACCAGCTCATGGGCAACCTCAAAACGTAGTGCGTCTGATATCACCACGTAAATACGTTTGATATTGCCTTCAAAAAATGGCTCGACTTTTTGTTTGAAGAACTCTTGTTGCGACGTCACTTT
>CAIYCP010000165.1 GCA_903924715.1 uncultured beta proteobacterium | reverse complement strand
TGTTGTTGCAGCATTTTTTTAGCGGTGTGGTAATCAGGATAAAGCTGTTCGACCTCTGACCAAAAGTCGTGGCTGTGATTCATTTCACGCAAGTGAGCGAGCTCATGCGCAATCACATAGTCAATGACCATTGGTGAAAAATGAATCAAGCGCCAATTCAAGCGAATGTTGCCATCACTCGTACACGACCCCCAACGCGTTGCGGCTGAAGATAGACGCCACGCGCGAATGGTTAAGCCAGTTTTACCCAAAAAATAGTTCAGACGCTGATCAAACCAGGCTGCAGCACGTGTTTGTAACCAGGCCTGTGTCATATCGCGCATCCGATGGGTATCTGCATCGTTCGGAAGCGGTAGCCAGAGTGTTTGGCCGGCCTCGGGTGCGTCAGGGTCACCTTCAAAATGCGCGCGCCCATGCGGTACGTGAGGGCCTGGCACACCAAGGCGCAAGGTAATCTGATGTCCCATATACGGAAGTTGCCCGCCAGATTTCCAGCGCGTGTGCGCCATCGCAAGCTGCGCTTTGCGCGCCTGCCAGTCTTGCAATTTACTCAAAATCCACGGCATTTTTTCGATCACGGCTTCGTCGATCTGACCGAGCGTCACCCAGTTGGGTGCCGTGAGACGCAGACCCTCGTCGATGATCATGAACCCAATGCTACGACGCCGCGAGCGCACCAATACAAAGCCAACGGATTGATCGCCGCTTCGAACGACGCGCCATTTTGCACCGAGCGGAATGGTTTCAGGTGCAACAAGCCAGTCCGGGACCGGCGTGCTGGTATCTGAAAGCAAAAGCTCAAGTTGGCTCATGACGGCTTCGGATATCTCTCGGGATTAAGGCGATGCATTTCTGCTTCGATCCAGGCAAACACTTTTTCGTTTAACGCTTCGGGTGTGAGGCCGACTGAAGGAATCGGTGGACCAATAGAAACGGTGACGAGTCCTGGTTTTTTAATAAAGGCATTACGCGGCCAACACTCACCTGCGTTATGTGCAATCGGAATGACAGGTGCGCCCGTTCGTGTGGCGAGTAGGGCGCCGCCCATTTTGAAGCGTCCCATTTTTCCGGGTGCGATCCGAGTGCCCTCTGGGAACAACAAGGGCCAGCGACCTTCGTCTAAGCGTTGTTGTCCGACCTTAACAACTTGTTCAAAGGCATCGCGTCCTTTGCTGCGATCAATAGGGATCATGCCAAGTAACGCGATACCCCAACCGAAAAAGGGAACCCGATGTAACTCACGCTTGTAGACAAAGCAGATTTGCCGCGGTAGGTGTGAAGGTAAAAAGAGTGTCTCCCACGCGGATTGGTGTTTGGAGAGCACAATGGCCGGGCCGTCGGGTAGGTTTTCAGTGCCTTGAACCTGCCAGCGAATTCCACAGATGACTTTGGCCCCCCAGGCGGCGAGCTGTGGCCAACCCATCGTGAGTTTGTAGCGCCAGTGCAATGGAAGTGGAGACCAAAGTATGCAGGCAAACGCGTAGGGGATCACCGTGATCAATAAGAACAAAGCGAAAAGCGTCGCGCGCAGCACAAGCATGGCGTTAGGTCGCCTCGGCAAGAATTTGATCGACCGCATCGGCCAGATCCTGGGCGTGACGCGTGCCCGCAGGCAACCCGCCTTGCTTGAGTGTTTTTGGGCCATTACCGGTTTGTACGAGCCACGGGGTACAGCCTGCGGCGGCGCTGGCTTGCAAGTCGCGTAATGAATCGCCGATTGCGGCTACGCCATTGAGGTCAATGTCGTAGCGTCGTGCAATATCTTCAAACAAGCCCGGCAGGGGTTTGCGACAAACGCATTGCTCGTCTGGTCCGTGCGGACATACAAAAAACGTATCAATCGCTCCAGCAAGTTGTGCCAGTTCTTTGCGAAATTTTTGATGGATGGCGGTCAATGCGTTGATATCAAAGAGGCCGCGCGCCAAGCCCGATTGATTTGTGGCGATGGTGACTGTGTAGCCGGCTTGATGCAGCCTGGCAATGGCTTGCAGACTGCCAGGCAGTGCAATCCATTCATCTGGATGCTTGATGTAATCGGCGCTGTCTTGATTGACGACCCCGTCGCGATCCAGAATGATCAATTTCATGCAGCAAGCCTCGAGATATCAGCGACCTGATTCATTAAACGATGCAGCTGTGCGAGCAGGGCTAACCGGTTGTTGCGCACGGCGATATCATCTGCCATCACCATGATGTCATTAAAAAACGTATCGACTGGTACGCGCGCCTGTGCAAGGGTGGCCAGGGCCGCTTGATAGTCACCCGCGTCAAGGTGTTGCTGGGCGAGCGGTTGTAGTTCAGCGATCGTTTTTGCCAAGGCTTGTTCGGCGGGTTCAGTGAGCAGCGCTTGATTGAGCGACTGCAGTGTATCTTCGGATTTTTTTAGTAGGTTTCCAATCCGTTTGTTGGCAGCGGCCAAACTAGCGGCATCGGGCCCTTGTGCAAAGATTGCGGCCGCTTGCACGCGTGCCAAGATCTGGTGAAGCGGGGGCGAGATGGCTAGCACGGCTTCGACTGCACTACGATCGAGGTGCGTGATGAGCTGGTTGCGTAAGCGTTCGAGAACGAACGTTTGTACTTCGGCGACAGTGGTGTCGGCCAAAGCTTTGGGCTCAAAGCTCGCTGCGGCGATTCCTAGCAAGCCTTCAAGCGTTAAGGGGCCGCTTTGCTGAATTTGCAAAATGCCACCCGCCGTAAGTTGTTCAAAGGCGCTGATCAGGCCGAGTGCGGCGCGGCGCAAACCAAAGGGATCGCGCTCACCCGTTGGTGCTAACCCAATGCCCCAGATACCGACGAGTGTTTCAGCCCGTTCTGCCATAAATAAGATGGCAGCGGTCATATTTGTGGCGCTAACAGGGTGTTCGAGTCGAATCTTGTATTGTTCGGCGAGTGCTTGAACAACGGCTTCGGGCTCGTGATCTGCTTTTGCATAATACGAACCCATGATGCCTTGTAGTTCAGGAAACTCACCCACCATATTGGTGTTGAGATCCGCTTTCGCAAGCATGGCCGCGCGATCTGCAAGTGCGACATCGGCGCCTAGGGTGTTTGCCAACCATGACGCAATTTTTTGCACACGCGTGACCCGTTGCAATTGTGTGCCGAGCTTGTTGTGATAAACAATTGATCCGAGCTGTGGCACACGTTGATGCAGCGGTGTTTTTCGATCGGTATCAAAAAAGAATTGTGCATCGGCTAAACGTGGGCGTACAACGCGCTCGTTACCTTCAATAATTGCGACCGGATGATCGGTGGGCATATTGCTCACAATCAAAAATTGATTTGTTAACGCGCCCGTTGTTGGATTGAAGAGGGGAAAATATTTTTGATTCAGACGCATCGTCAAAATCAGACATTCTTGCGGCACCTGCAAGAAGCGCTCTTCAAACGCGCCGACATATACGGCTGGGGCTTCAACTAAGGCGGTCACTTCGTCAAGCAGTGCGTGCACTTCAGGATCTTGCCCGAGTGTCGCGTTCAAGTGCTGCGCCTGGGTTGCTAATAAAGATGCGATTTTTTCTCGGCGTGCAGCAAACGAAGCGATCACGTGACCGGTTTGTGCAAGCTGTTCTTCGTAACGATCGGCGGACGTGATCGTGATGGGGCCAGGATGAAGAAAGCGATGACCGAAGCTCGTGCGTCCGGCGTGTAAGCCAAGAATGTCGGCTGGGATGACTTCGTCGCCGAAAAGCGTGATCAAGGCATGGGCGGGGCGCACGAACTTCACTGAGGTGACGCCATCCGCTAATTGGTATTTCATGACCTTTGGAATGGGCAAGCCAGCAATCGAGGCTTCAATAGCGGCTTGCAAGGCATTTGTTAACGCGACGCCCGCTGCGATGCCGCGCGCGACGAGATAGTCTTGCTTGCCATCGGATTCACGCTCGAGTGCGCTGACCTGCATGTCGGCCCAACCTTTGGCCGCCAGTTTCTTTTGTAAGGCCGGCGTGGCCTGACCCTGAGCGTCGAGCCCGATTTTGACGGGCATGAGTTTTTCGGCAAAGCTTTGATCAGGTGCGACGGCGAGTACGTGCGACAGACGTACGGCCAGACGTCGCGGCGAGGCGAAAGAAGTAATCGTGCTGGCGGCAGTCACTAGACCCTGAGCGAGCAGCGCATCGTGCAGGCCCTGTGCGAAGGCTTGGCCCAGTTTGGGCAAAGCTTTTGGCGGCAGTTCTTCTGTGAACAGTTCGACGAGCAGCGGGCGAGTGGTGAGTGTCATGGCTTGACCCCTGAGGCGGGGCTATGCGCGGCCGACGGTTGGTTGCCGAGCATCGGAAAGCCGAGTGCTTCGCGTGCATCGTAATAGGCTTGTGCCACAGCGCGTGACAGATTGCGAATACGGCCGATATACGCTGCACGTTCGGTGACGCTGATTGCGCCGCGTGCATCGAGCATGTTGAAGGTGTGTGCTGCTTTAAGTGTGGCTTCGTAGGCAGGCAATGCCAGCGGAATTTCAATGAGCCGTTTCGCGTTTGCTTCGTGATCGCTGAAATGCCTGAACAGCATTTCAGCGTCAGAATGTTCAAAATTGTAGGTTGACTGTTCAACCTCGTTTTGATGAAAAACGTCGCGATAGAGCACCGAACCGTTTGGCCCAGTGGTCCACACCAGGTCGTAGACGCTTTCGACGCCTTGCAGGTACATGGCCAAGCGCTCTAGGCCGTAGGTGATCTCACCGGTGGTGGGCGTGCAATCTAGGCCGCCAACTTGTTGAAAATACGTGAATTGTGTGACTTCCATCCCATTGAGCCAGACTTCCCAGCCCAGTCCCCAGGCACCCAAGGTGGGATTTTCCCAGTCATCCTCAACAAAACGGATATCGTGTTCTGTGGGTTGAATACCAAGCGCTTCGAGCGAGCCGATATATAAATCCAAGATATTGGGTGGCGCAGGCTTAAGAACTACTTGGTATTGATAGTAGTGCTGTAGGCGATTGGGGTTTTCGCCGTAGCGCCCATCTTTTGGACGGCGCGAGGGCTGCACGTAGGCCGCCCGCCAGGGTTCAG
>CAIYCP010000164.1 GCA_903924715.1 uncultured beta proteobacterium | reverse complement strand
GATTGATCGTATTCTGACGCAAATCGAAAAAACCGCGAGCGATGACAATATTCTGGCATTACAAAAAAGCTTACAAAACGTTGCGCAAGTCTCCGAGCAGATCAAGCAGTCTGTCATTGCGATGGATCCGGGCCTGAAAAAAATCCCCGAGATGGTGGATCGCTTAGTTGAGACGACTAAACGGGTGGATGACGCGGTGAAGCAGATCACAAGCCTGGCCGCGTCGACGCAAGAAACCGTCAAGTTGCTCAACGCCCCTTACGGTCCGATGCAACAGGCGGCGCAAAGTCTGCAAAGCATCCAAGACATCGCGACACAGTTGCGCGCCTCGACCCTGCCTGAAGTGAGCATGCTCTCAACGAGCATGACCGACGCTGCGCGGTCATTTTCAGTGACAACCCGCCAACTGGGGCAAGCGCCTCAGTCGCTGATTTTTGGGCCGCCGCGTGCGGTGCCTGGTCCGGGCGAGCCCGGTTTTGCAGGCTTTGGCACACCGGCGCGATAAAGGAACCCAGTTCATGACACACCACTTTTCTTTTTTATATCGTTGGGTGCACCCAGTTTGGCGCGTGCTGCTGCTGACCACGCTTGTTTCATTGGCAGGTTGTGGCCTGGGGCGCAACGGTGTGGCACCCCAGCAGCTTGATTTGGGCGCGAGCGCAATGGTGAGCCCTGTTGCTGCGGTTCAACACCCCCCGATTGCCGTACCGTCGGCTACAGCAGCCTCGCTATTGACCGAAACCTTTGTGATCTGGCGAGTGGGTGATGCCGGTCAGCCTCAGGCGTATACAACCTACCAGTGGGTGGCGCCGCCCGCGCGTCTGGTGACGCAACGCCTGGTGGATCGCTTGTCTTTGCAGGGCGCGGTACTGCAGCAAAACACTGTGGGTGATTTGCCGCAAGTCAGATTGAACCTGCAACGCTTTGAGCAAACCTTTAGCGCGGATGGCAGCGCCAGTCAGGGTCAATTGATTCTTCAGGCGATCTTGATCAAAGGCGCTAAAGTGATTGATCAGAAACTGGTTGATATTAAAGTGCCTGCCCGCACCCAAGACGCGCTAGGCGGCGCCCAGGCCCTGCGAGAAGCGACCGACCAAGCCGCTGAACAAGTGGCACAATGGCTGACCGTGCAGCTTAAGCGCTGATTTGATTTTTATTGATTCTTTATTGAACCTCAACGATTCACCATGCCTGCTTATACCGAAACGACCACTTTTGACGGCTTAGCCGGTTTGATTGATTGCGCGCTTGATTGGCCAGAGGGCACGCCCACAGGTTGGGCGTTGGTGCTGCATCCGAATCCTGCGCAGGGCGGCACGCGCGATAACAAAGTGGTGACGACGATTGCTCGGGCTTGCGTGCAGCAAGGTTTGTTGGCGCTTCGTCCCAATTTTCGTGGCATCGGCAGCTCGGGCGGTACGTTTGATCATGGCAAGGGCGAGCTACTTGATATGGCCGCCTTGGTTGAACAGTTTCGGGTGCGCTATCCCGAAATCGCGGCAAAACCTTGGGTGTTAGCCGGCTTTTCGTTTGGCACCTCAATTGCCGTACAGCTCTATGCCAAGTGGGATCGTCTAACCAAGAATTTGCCCAATATTGTGATTTTGACGGGTTCGGCGGCGCTGCGGTTTCGTCATAGCGAGGTCAAAGCACCTGAGGATGCCTTGGTGATTCATGGTGAAGTCGATGAGGTCGTGCCCTTGTCCGAAGTGATGGATTGGGCGCGTCCACTGGGGATGCCGGTTGTGGTGATCCCTGAGGCGGGGCACTTTTTTCATGGCAAGCTCTTGATATTGCGGCAGTTGGTGCAAACGCGTTTGATGGCGCTTTAAGGGCCCGCGAGCAAAGTGTTTCAAGATGTTGTGAAATGCCCCAGACTAGAGTGAATTCTCTATAATGAGTTCTTTCATTGGCGGCTGCTTTTTCATGACAAATCCACTGATGTATACGGTGCAAAATACCGCACGCTCGGTTTTCTTCGCCGCAACGATCGTGCTGCTCGGTGTTGTTTTGATTACGCCGCCGGCTGCGCTTGCTCAAACTTCGAGTAACGCTGAGACCAAGACTGAGCCAAAAGCCAAAGCAAAGGGCGAGCCCAAAGGCAATGCTAAGGGCACCGAAAAAACCGCCGCGCCTGCTGCACCCTCGGCTGCTGCGGTGTCGGCCACCACACCGCCTTCGCTCTCGCCGATTCAAGTGGGCGAGTTGTCTAGCGTGCCCGCGCCTGCCGTTGCGGCCAAAGCCTGGATTACGCTTGATGTCACCAGTGGTCAGGTGGTGTCTTCGTCAAACGCTGATCAAAAAATCGAACCAGCCTCACTGACAAAAATCATGACGGCCTATCTGGCCTTTACGGCCCTTAAAGAAAAGCGGTTAACCCTTGAGCAAGACGCCACTGTGTCGCAAGTTGCCTGGAAAACCCGTGGCTCGCGCATGTTTATCGAGCCGCGCAAGCCGGTCTCGATCGATGAACTCATCAGGGGCGTGATTATTCAATCGGGTAACGATGCGTCGGTGGCGTTGGCTGAAGCGATCTCGGGAACAGAACCTGCGTTTGTGAAACTCATGAATGAAGAAGCTCAGCGCATGGGCTTAACCAACACCACGTTCATGAATGCAACGGGCTTGCCTGATCCACAACACGTCAGTACGGTGCGCGATCTTGCTTTGTTATCACGCCGCATGATTCAGGATCATCCAGAATATTTTCCGTATTATTCAATGCGCGAGTTCACCTACAACAAGATCAAGCAGCCCAATCGCAACCGTCTGTTGTGGGCAGACCCTTCAGTGGACGGCATGAAAACGGGTCACACCGAAGGGGCGGGCTATTGTTTAGTGGCTACGGCAAAGCGTGGTGATCGTCGTGTAATTACCGTGCTAGTCGGTTCAGATAGCATGGCCACCCGCGCCGAAGAAAGTCTCAAACTTTTAAACTGGACCTTCCAAAATTTTGAGACGATCAAAATCTTTGATAAAGCGCAGGCCGCCGTTGAATCGCAGGTGTGGCAAGGTAAAACCGAGCGCACCAAACTTGGCGTGGCTGAGCCGCTTTGGGTGACGGTGCCGCGCGGTAAAGCAGGCGATGTGAAGCCGCTTGCCAAACGTCCAGATCCCTTATTTGCACCGCTTGCGCAAGGCCAGAAAGTGGGCACACTCAGCTTGATGCTTGACGATAAGTTGCTGCGCACTGAACCGCTTGAAGTGATCGACGCGGTTGAGCGTGCCGGTGTGGTCGGGCGCTGGTATGACTCGATTAGGTTGTGGCTTAAATAGTACTGATTAGTACAGATCAAAAAAATTCGTACGAAGATGGCGCGTTTAAACACTTAAAAACTTAAATACTGAAAAACTTAAACACAGGAAGAATGTAATGGTTCAGAACATGTTGATTCAAGGCGTCTCGGGCGACCCAATTGTTTACCTGAATGGCGCGTTTGGGCCACTGTCTGAAGCCAAGGTTTCGGTACTAGACCGCGGTTTTATTTTTGGTGATGGTATTTATGAAGTGGTGCCGGTTTATCACGGCAAACTCTTTCGCATGAAAGAACACTTGGCGCGTCTTGAGCGCAGCCTGAAAAAAATTGATATTCAACAACCCATGACGCTTGCCCAATGGGAAGCCTTGGTGAAAGATTTGCTCAGCCGTTCAACTGAAAAAACCTGCATGGTGTATTTGCAAATCACACGTGGCGTGGCCAAGCGTGATCATGCCTACCCCGTACCTTCGGTCACGCCAACGGTTTTTGGTATGGTCGCCCCCATGACACCGCCCACCGCAGCCGTGCGTGAAAAAGGCTTGCGTGCAGTCAGCATCCCCGATGAGCGTTGGTTGCACTGCGATATCAAATCGGTATCGTTGTTGGGCAACGTGTTGGCCAAGCAAGCTGCAGTGAATGCGGGCGTCGATGAAGTCATTCAGTTTCGGGACGGCAACTTAACCGAAGGCGCTTCGTGCAATATCTGGGTGGTCAAAGGCGGCAAACTCATTGCGCCCTTAAAAGACAATCTGGTGCTTGAAGGGATTCGGTATGGTTTGCTGCAAGAGCTCACCGCTGAAATCGGTGTGCCGTTTGAGTTGCGCGTAGTTAAGCAAGATGAAGTTATAAATGCAGATGAACTGATGATGTCGTCAGCTACACGCGAAGTATTGCCAATCGTTGAGCTTGACGGCAAGCCTGTGGGTCAAGGTAAGCCGGGCGGCGTTTACCAACGCCTGCGCGCAGCGTACGACGCACGTATTGCAGCGTTGGCTTAAGCCGCAGCAGCACACATGACGCAGCCTGAAAACGAATCGCTGATTGAGTACCCCTCTGATTTTCCGATCAAGGTGATGGGCAAGGCGGGCCCTGACCTGGTCGAAGAACTCACAGCGATCGTGCTTGAATACGATCCAGGCTTCAAACCTGCAACGATTGAACGCCGGCCCAGCAAGGCGGGCAATTATCTTGGTTTGACCTTCACGGTGCTGGCAACCTCGCGTGCGCAGTTGGATGGTTTGTATCGGGCGCTACATGCCCACCCGTCGGTGTCGGTGGTTTTGTAAATGGCTTGCCAGTGATTCGCAGCTGGCCGCGCCCCACTGAATACCAGCCGGTGTGGCTGGCGATGCAAGAATTTACCAATGCCCGCACCGCCACCACCTCTGATGAGCTCTGGTTGGTTGAACATTTGCCGGTGTATACGCAGGGGCAGGCCGGTAAGCCCGAGCACCTTTTGAATCCTGGCAATATCCCCGTCATCAAAACAGATCGTGGTGGGCAGATCACCTATCACGGCCCGGGTCAGATCGTGGTGTATATCCTGGCTGATCTCAAGCGGTCAGGGCGCTATATCAAGCAACTGGTATTTGAGCTTGAAGAGTCGCTAATTGCGACACTTGCCGCCTACAACATTGATAACGCTTGCCGCAAACCCGGTGCCCCCGGTGTGTATGTGCCCGGCAAGCACGACTTAGCCAAGATCGCGGCCTTGGGCATTAAGGTGAGGCAGGGTTGCACGTATCACGGCTTGGCGCTGAACCTTGATCTGGATCTGACGCCCTTTGAAGGCATTAACCCTTGTGGTTATGCAGGATTGCAGACCGTGAGCATGGCAAGCTGTGGGGTGAAGGCGCAGTGGGACGAGGTGGCACAAACCCTGGCGCAGCAAATTATCAAGCGCTGCGGGCTACAGATGGCCGAGCTTTAAAGGCCCCTCGAGTAAGCGCCGTCTAGCGAGTAAAATGTAGTCTTAACGCTTAGGAAATCGCCGTGACGTACGACGCAACGCAAAAACAAAAGGCACAAGATAAAGTTTCTCGCATCCCCATCAAGGTGGTTGCGGCTGAACGCCTGAAGAAACCTGAATGGATCCGCGTCAAAGCGGCGCCTGCGGGCTCACGTTTTTATGACATCAAACGTATTTTGCGCGAGCACAACTTGCACACCGTGTGTGAAGAGGCGTCGTGCCCCAACATTGGTGAGTGCTTTGGTAAAGGCACGGCCACCTTTATGATCATGGGCGACAAGTGCACACGCCGTTGCCCGTTTTGTGATGTAGGCCACGGCCGGCCCGATCCGCTTGATGTGGATGAGCCCTTGAATCTGGCGCGCACGATTGCCGCGCTGAAGTTGACCTACGTTGTGATTACCTCGGTTGATCGCGATGATTTGCGCGATGGCGGTGCTGCCCATTTTGTTGAATGTATTCAAAAAGTGCGTGAGTTGTCGCCCGCTACCCGGATTGAAGTATTGGTGCCTGATTTCAGAGGGCGACTGGATCGCGCACTTGAAATTTTAGATGGCGGCCCGCCGGACGTGATGAACCATAATCTTGAGACCGTGCCGCGTTTGTATAAACAAGCGCGTCCGGGTTCAGACTATCAGCACTCGTTAACGTTATTGCAAGAGTTTAAAAAACGTCATCCAGGCACGCCAACCAAATCGGGTTTGATGTTGGGCTTGGGCGAGACCGACGACGAAATCCTGCAAGTCATGCGCGACATGCGTGCGCATGATGTTGAGATGCTCACGATCGGGCAATACCTGCAGCCCTCACAGCACCATCTGCCGGTGTTGCGCTACGTACACCCCGACACCTTCAAAATGTTTGAGCGCGAGGCCTACGCGATGGGGTTCAATCATGCCGCTGTCGGGGCGATGGTCAGGTCGTCGTATCACGCCGACGAACAGGCCCATGCGGCGGGGTTAGAATGATTTGAAGTGAACCGTTACACAACAGAAATGACAAAAGAGCGCAGTTAAAAGCGCCGTCTGCCGGGAGACAAAAATGACCAAAAGCAATCGATTGTTCGCG
>CAIYCP010000163.1 GCA_903924715.1 uncultured beta proteobacterium | reverse complement strand
TACCCACTGGCGCGCTGGTGTTGGTTAGGTTGGCATCACGAACTGACTGCGAACCCGGTTGAATTTTTATCTCGCTCGTCTGGCACCTGGACCTTGGTGTGTCTGCTCGTGACGCTTTCGGTGTCGCCACTGCGCGAGTGGCTTCATCAACCGGCGCTGTTGCGTTGGCGCAGAATGTGCGGTCTATTTACGTTCTTCTATGCAAGTTTGCATGCATTGTCTTGGGCGTGGTGGGACCAAGGTTTTGAATGGCTCGCCATGCTAAGTGACGTATGGCAGCGACCCTTCATCATGGTCGGGATGGCCGCTTTTTTGACCATGTCGTTATTGGCAATCACTTCAACCCACGGCTGGATGCGCAGGCTTGGCCCGCGGTGGCAGCAATTGCATCGTTTGATCTATGTGATCGCGCTGCTTGGGTTGCTGCACTACTACTGGCATAAATCCGGCAAGAATGATTTTTTTACCGTCGCGATTTATGCCGCGGTGATGGCCGGGTTATTGGGCTGGCGCGTGATTCGGTATAAAAAACGGCGGCCCTCAATACGCCCGTTGACTTAAAGCCCTGAGCCCTTGGTCGGCAGGGCGCGTAATCTTGCAGCAGTTTGTGCATCAGGCCTGCCATTCACCAGTTCAGGTCGGTAGTGCATCTGAAACGCTGCAAGTGTGTTGAGCGTACTGGCGTCAAAGTAATTGGTCTCTGGCGTGCCATAGCCCACACGTTTTAATTGTTTTTGAAACCAGCCTGCATCAGGCGGGCCGTAGTGTACGTATTCGGCCTGATATTTTGCAGCTGCAGCTTCGTCAAACCAGCGACCCACGCCGGCTTGTGCAAGTTTTTTCCAAGGAAACGCAGGCCCTGGATCTTGCTTGCGCAAGGGGGCGACATCACTGTGCCCGACGATATTTTCAGGCGAGACGCCATGACGTTTGGCAGCGTCGAGCGCCAGTGCGATGACCGCATCGATTTGGGCAGGGGGATATGCAGGGCCAAGATCCCCATTGCTGTTGCGCATCCAGCCAGGGTGCACAATTTCAATACCGATTGAGCGCGGATTGATATCGGTTTTGCCGTACCAGCTGCTGTCGCCTGCATGCCAGGCATTCAGAGTTTCTTCAACCAGTTTATAGACTACAGGCTTGCTGTCGTCTGACACGACGTAGTGTGAACTGACGTCGCGATTCGTCAGGGTCAGTAAGGCACTTTGTTTGCTTGAGGCGGTGTAGTGGAGCACGATGATATCAATGCGACTATTTTTGCCAGTTGCTTTGAGCGAATCGTCAACGAGATAGGGACCGCTTGTGCGTTGTGAGGCGCACCCCGCCAAAATGAGTAGGCTCAATACAAGAGCGAGTCGGGTGTAGGAGCGCAAAAAAAATTGAGTCATGTTCTTAGTGCTTGAGTGAAGGGGCTTGAAACAAAAAGAGTGTGGGGTGCTTGTCGAGTTCTGGCTTGGGCTGCGACTTCCATTGCGTAATCGTAAGGGTGCGTACCCATTCATCTGCGGTGGTTAATGAGCGCGCCACGCATAGCCGAGTATTGCCCTTGAGATGCTCGAGCAAACTGCTAAACATGGCCTGATTGCGATAAGGTGTCTCAATCCAGATCTGAGTCTGCTGCAATTTCTTAGATTCTGTT
>CAIYCP010000162.1 GCA_903924715.1 uncultured beta proteobacterium | reverse complement strand
GACCCACTTCAAGACCCTGCCAGAGATCGTGTTCAGCAAGATTGAGCAATCGCTCACCCCAGCGCTCATCGCTTAATTACGATATGACTCACTTACAAACTCATCTCGCTGCTGTCGAATTCGATTCAAACCTAATCGCCAGATACGATGGGAGTGGACCGCGTTATACGTCTTACCCAACCGCCGATCGTTTCGTCGAAGGTGCCATCTCAGAACAATACTGCGCCGCTTTACGCAAACGACAAGCCAAGGATCCTGACTCAGCCCTCTCTCTCTACGTCCATCTCCCTTTTTGCGATACCGTCTGTTACTACTGTGCCTGCAACAAAATCGCAACCAAAGATCGCAGTCGTGCCGACCTCTATCTTGATTACCTCGAACGTGAGATTTCACTGGTACGTCAGGAATTTTTGACGGCACCAAAAGTCACCCAGTTACATCTGGGCGGCGGCACACCAACTTTTTTAACAAATACTCAACTCGATCGTCTCATGCAGATGCTTAAACAAGCGTTTGCGTTTATGCCTGACGCAGAATGTTCGATTGAAATTGATCCGCGTCGGCTCAATGAGGGCGCACTCGAGTTACTCGCTCATTATGGCTTTAATCGAATGAGTATCGGCGTGCAAGATCTGGATCCGCACGTGCAAAAGGCCGTCAATCGTATTCAGCCTGCCGCACTCACTCAAGACGCACTTGAACGCGGACGTGCACTTGGCTTTCGCTCCATTAATCTGGATTTAATCTACGGTCTACCCAAGCAGTCTGTGGGTACGATGCAGGCGACGCTGCAGACTGTATTGCAATGGCGTCCAGAGCGCATTGCCCTTTATAGTTACGCGCACCTGCCCGAGCGCTTTATGCCCCAGCGCCGTATCGATACTGACGACTTACCAAACGCCTCAATCAAGCTTGCCATGCTGAAACTTGCAGTCACGACGCTTTTGGCTGCAGGCTACGTCTACATTGGAATGGATCATTTTTCTCTACCAGAAGATGATCTGGCGCTCGCACTTGAAGAGGGTACCCTACAACGTAATTTTCAAGGATACTCGACACAAGCTGACTGCGATTTGATTGCGCTCGGTGTTTCAGCTATTAGTCGAATTGGCGATACCTATGCTCAGAATCATCGCGTGCTTTTGGATTATTACAAAGCACTCGATGAAAATAGCCTACCCCTCGCAAAAGGGCTAACGATGACGCAAGACGATCTAATTCGACGTGCCGCCATTCAAGATTTACTCTGTCAGTCGCGGATTGATATCCCTGAGTTTGAAGAGAGATGGAAGATTGATTTTGCAGACTACTTTGCACCAGATTTAATTCAGATACACAAGCTTGCGCACGACGAGCTTGTTGATCTCACAGATCAATCCATCTACATCACACCGCGTGGCCGTTTCTTAGCCCGTGTTGTTGCCATGCGCTTTGATCGCCATTTGCGTCATGCAACATCTACTGCAAAATTTTCTCGCGTGCTTTAGAAATTAGTCATTACGATTTTTTGGGTGCGGCCGTCATCCTCGCACCGAGGCCTCCAACTTGGAGGCCTTTTTTTCTTCAGTTTTTTGTAATCAGTCATCACGATTTGCAGATCATCACGATCGTTGATTTGAATCAACGGTTTCAAAGGACGTATTTTTGACAAGGGGATAAACACAAGATGTAGTGCTAGGATGCATCAACAAACACAAGATGAGGTGTTAGATGCAAGTTCAAGCCCAGTTAGTCAAGCAAACGATCGTCGACGTTGAAAGCTCGATGGAAGAGTATCTGGACAGGCGTGATTGGCGAGTGAATGCCAACGCGAATCAAGGATATAGCCTCGGCGGCTTGATTTTGAATGTGGCCGGCAAGGTCACCGCAAATTACTGGCTCTCACACGTTTACAGCCCTGAGGCCGGTCGCGCGCATCGCGAGGGCGATCTTCATATCCACGATCTTGACATGCTCTCAGGCTACTGCGCCGGTTGGTCGTTAAGACAATTGTTGTTTGAAGGCTTTAATGGCGTACCCGGCAAGGTCGAGGCTAAACCCGCACGGCATATGTCCGCAGCCGTCGGACAGATCGTGAATTTTTTAGGCACGCTACAAAATGAATGGGCTGGCGCACAAGCCTTTAGCTCATTTGACACTTACATGGCCGCTTTTGTACGCAAAGACCAGATGACCTATGCGCAGGTCAGACAATGCATCCAAGAACTTATTTATAACCTCAATGTTCCTAGCCGTTGGGGCACCCAAACACCCTTTACCAATCTGACGTTCGATTGGGTGCGTTTCCCAGACCAAACTGGACACTGAGTCCACGGCAAACTGATCACCCGGTCCACGCCAAACTGATCGGCTGGTCCAAGGCAAACTGGACGGCCAGTCCAGACCAAACTGATCACCCCTGAGCGGGCGAGTTAAGCGG
>CAIYCP010000161.1 GCA_903924715.1 uncultured beta proteobacterium | reverse complement strand
TCATACTACTTTGATGCAGAAGACAAAAATCACGTGGTTGCAACAGCTCATTACGGATTTGATTTCGATGCAGTGGTTTCTCACGGGCATATCCATGGGGTGCAGTGTCACCCCGAAAAAAGCCATCACTGGGGCGCCCAGCTTTTGAAAAATTTTGCGGAGCTTTAATCTATGCTACGTCCCCGAATTATTCCTTGCTTGCTGATTCATCAGGGTGGTTTAGTTAAAACACAAGCTTTCCAGTCCCCAAAATATGTTGGAGACCCCATCAATGCGGTTAAGATTTTTAATGAGAAAGAGTCTGACGAGCTGATCGTTCTGGACATTGATGCGACGGTTAATGATATAGAGCCTAATTTCAGTTTAATTACCAAGCTGACCGCAGAGTGTCGAATGCCTTTGTGTTATGGTGGTGGCATCAAGACGGTAGCGCAGGCGAGTCGCATTATTGATTTAGGGGTTGAGAAAGTAGCCATTAGTTCAGCTGCCATCACTAATCCCGGTTTGCTCGGTGAAATTGCGGCTACTATTGGCAGGCAATCTGTGGTGGTTGTGTTAGATATGCGAAAGCGAAAAGGGCTTTTTGCTAAGGGGTATGAGGTCTGTACGCACAATGCACGGGAAGCCTATAAGGGTGATCCGGTTGAGCTGGCGCTTCAACTTCAGGATGCGGGAGCTGGTGAGGTTATTATCAATTCAGTCGACTGCGATGGTGAAATGAAGGGCTATGACTTGGATCTCGCAAAGCAGTTTCACAAGGTACTTCGGGTACCCACAACATTTCTAGGTGGCGCGGGTTCGTTGGAAGACATCGGCCAATTGGTTGGCGCAGTAGGTGTGGTAGGGGCTGCAGCGGGCAGTCTGTTTGTATTTAAGGGAAAGTATCGTGCGGTTCTAATAAATTACCCAACCCCTGCGCAGAAAGAGCATATCTGTCGTTCGGCGTTGTCTCGTTATGCTGTTTAAATAACTTAGGAAGATTGATGTTCTCAGGAAAAGTATTGTTAATTACCGGTGGTACAGGCTCTTTCGGTAACGCCGTATTACGTCGTTTTCTGGATTCTGATTTGCGCGAAATTCGCATTCTCAGTCGAGATGAGAAGAAGCAGGATGACATGCGCAAGAAGTACAGCAACCCGAAGCTGAAGTTCTATATTGGAGATGTGCGTGATTATCAATCAGTCTTGAATGTGGTTCGAGGTGTTGATTTCATTTATCACGCGGCTGCGCTGAAACAGGTGCCTTCTTGCGAGTTTCATCCATTGGAGGCTGTGAAGACCAATGTGCTAGGGACGGAAAACGTTTTGGAGGCTGCAATTTCCTGCGGCATAAAGCGGGTAGTTTGTTTGAGTACTGATAAAGCAGTTTATCCTATTAATGCGATGGGGATTTCAAAGGCGATGATGGAGAAGGTGATTGTCGCTAAATCGCGTAGCAGTAGCGCCACAGTGATCTGTGCGACGCGCTACGGCAATGTGATGGCTTCACGAGGCTCGGTGATTCCATTGTTTGTGGCTCAAATCCGCGCAGGCAGGCCGATTACGATTACCGACCCAAACATGACTCGTTTCATGATGACATTGGATGATGCGGTTGATTTGGTCCTTTTCGCATTCGAGCATGGTAAGCCCGGGGAAATTTTTGTCCAGAAGGCGCCAGCGGCAACCATCGAAACGCTGGTCCATGCGCTGACGGACCTTCTTGGAGTGCTTCAGCATGAAGTACGAGTGATCGGTACCCGGCATGGTGAGAAGCTGTTTGAATCTCTGCTGAGCCGGGAAGAGATGGCGGCGGCAGAGGACTTGGGTGGGTACTATCGGGTGCCACCTGATTTGCGCGATTTGAATTACGGTAAATTCGTTGAGCAAGGCGAGACAAAAATTACCGAAGCGATTGATTACAACTCGCACAATACAACGCGTCTGGATATTGCTGGAACACAGGCGCTATTAATGAAAACGCGCTTTATGCAGGCGGTTAAGCGGGGTGAAGATGTGGAGTCTGAGGAGTAGCCGTGCAATTACATCAAACCACTCTTAATGTATTGATTACTGGTGCGAATGGTTTCATTGGCAAGAATCTGCAGTTGCATCTTGCTGAGCGCCAAGATGTGCGAGTGGTTTGCTTTATGCGCGAGCATACGGTTGCTCAGTTGCCTGCGTTGTTGCGGGGTGTAGATTTTGTGTTCCATTTGGCGGGGATCAACCGGCCGCAGGATCCGCAGGAATTCACTCTTGGTAATGCAAGCCTGACTCAAGCGCTGTGCGATGCTGTTGCGAATGAGGCCGCAACTACCGGAAAAAAAATTCCTATAGTTTTCAGCTCATCCATCCAGGTAAATAGCGACAACCTCTATGGCCAAAGCAAGCGCGCTGCCGAGCGCGTGCTGTCGCATCTGGCCACGCAGCATGTGGCCACGGTGTTTTCGGCGGTGCGTTTTGGCAATGTGCTGGGTTCGAGCGGTAGCGTGATTCCGAAGTTCAAGGAGCAGATCGCGCGCGGTGGCCCGCTGACGGTC
>CAIYCP010000160.1 GCA_903924715.1 uncultured beta proteobacterium | reverse complement strand
CTTAGTGTCCCGACGTTTGGAACAGGTCTTGTTGAATCCGATAATCCGATAATCCGATAGTTCGGTAATTCGGTAGGTTAAACGGGCCGCCCGAGCAACGTTTCGATAGAGGTCATTTCACACATTTTCAGATCCAGTACACGGAGAATTTCGTAAAGCGCATGTCGCAGATTCTCAAATCGTGAGCATAGAAAAAAATTGGATTTACTCATGAAAATCAATTGGTTACCGAACTTTCATTGTGAAGCGTTCGGACACGAGTGGTGTGCTTTGTCAAAAACATTTACTTTTTTGACTTTTTTGAAGGGGTGCTTGAATGCTAGGTGAATTTTTGATACCTCCGCCTGGATTTGATCCGGATGTTCAGCAAAAATTAGTGACTACGGGTTACGCCGTTCTTCCCGGGCAGTTTTTTAACAAAGAAGAAATGACGCGTTTGTGCTCAATGTGGGACTATTTTTCTTCGAACCGTACGATCATGAGTCCAACTTATGGTACCGACAACCATAGTTCAACGCTGACCACCGCGACAGACAGGGACACGAATTTTCGTCAAATTGTCCACGGTGCACTCTTGCCCGATGTCAGGGCAGCCACTTTGCGTGCAACGGACGGCTATCGAGTCATTGGCGCGGGTTTTATTGATAAGGAGCCTGGCTATGGGCAACTGCCCATGCACCAGGACACCTCCATTGTGCAGGACGAGACCAAAGTTCAATGTGTCACGATTTGGGTGGCGCTGGTTGATGTTGATCAGAGCAATGGTTGCCTCTCTGTCATTCCATGTAGCCACCTTAAGCATCGTTCGCCTCGTTCACTCGTAAGCGCTTTTCCTGGTGCAGC
Organism: uncultured beta proteobacterium; assembly: GCA_903924715.1. Classification (GTDB taxonomy): domain Bacteria; phylum Pseudomonadota; class Gammaproteobacteria; order Burkholderiales; family Burkholderiaceae_B; genus Zwartia. The sequence continues at coordinate 5,756 of CAIYCP010000160.1, read as the reverse complement.
TGAGGAAGTCGAGCTTAGAAACAACTATTCCACGCAAGTTCCGTTGAAGGCGGGCGAGGCCGTGGTGTTTGACCGGTCCCTGTTCCATGATTCTGCTCCAAATCCAACGAATTCCCGAAGACCTGCCGTCCAAATAGTTTTAACACCTAAGTATCAGCAGAGCTATTTCCATATTCAGCGCGGTGACGAGGGTAAAAAAATGTTGGATTGTTACAGCGTACCCGACGATTTTTTCCTTGGGCACGTATTCATGTCAGAGCCGCCTGCCAAATATAAGGTTGGAACCATGCCCGAAGTGGTAGACAAGCTTTCCCTTGAGGATTTGGCGGCTCTGCAACGTCAGGCATCTAGTTAACATCTAAGGTTGAAAGAAGAATGAAACAACTATTGCCGTTTTCCAAGAGCGCTGGTCAGGACTTACGCGTGATTGCCCATTACGGCAAACATTCTTTCTTTTTAGCGGATGGCAAAGAAATATTTGATGCCCAGTCGGGAAATGGTGCGTTCCCTTTGGGATTTGATCGTCCTGAACTCATCAATTTTGTTGCGGACAATATCAAGAGGGTGCCCTTTGTTCGTGCTAACAACTCAACAACTGCAGACCCAATTCTTGAATTGAACGCAAAATTCAAAGCGTTGTCAAAAAATAAATTCACACATGTGTTTTATGGATTGGGTGGCAGCGATTCGATTGAGACCGCTATGAAAATGGCGATTGCATATTGGAAAACCAAAAACGTTGGATCAAAAAACAAATTCATTTCTTTTTTGCATGGCTACCACGGTTCGACCTTTGCGTCAGGGTCTGCCACGGGAATTAAAAATTTTCATCGTCCCTTTCGAAATACCTTGCCACTGGCCTGGACGCTTCACGCCAATCAGCCCAGATGGTTTGGCATTAAGAGTGCAGAAGAGATTGAGCTTATAGAAAATACATCTCTGACCGAACTCGAAGCGCTGATTCAGACGGAGGGTGCCGATCAGATTGGTGCAATTATTAAAGAGCCATTTAGCTGGCAGTCCGGCGTTCATCCTCCTAGCCAACAGTATTACAAGAAGCTGAGGGCATTGTGCGATCAATATGAAATTTTATTAATCGTAGATGATGTCTGTACCGGTGCCGGAAAGTTAGGCACGTATTTTGGTGCAGAATGGATGGGTATTGATTGCGACATCAGCTGTAATGCAAAAGGCCTCTCCGCAGGATTCTTCCCCTTGTCCGCTACTTTTTGTAATGAAAAAGTAGGCGAGGCACTTTATGACTCCTATTTTATTCATGGCTGGACTTACTCTCCTCCCATGACCGGTGTGTTTGCTGCATTAAAAGCCATCGAGTTGCTCGAACAAAATAATTCTCTGCAGCGCGCCAATGAAATTCAGGAGAAAGTTTCTCTGTGCGCAGACAGCTTACTGAAAAAGGGACTGATTAACGGATTTCGTGCGCAGGGTGTTTTCTGTGGGATGGATATCGAAAATGAACTTGCTAAAAGCAAAATTGAGCTGATTCTTTGGGAGCATGGCGTTCAAATGTCGTGCTATCGATTTGATCCAGTTTTGAGAACAATCCTTGCGCTTAGTATTACGGATCAGGAGATTGAATCACTTTTTCAAACGCTCGAGAAAGTATTGGCGGATGAGCTGGCGAAAGTCATAAAAAAAGAACGCGTAAGTAAATAGCGCGTAAGTTTTTTAATATAAAGTGCTAGATTGAATTTGCGGTGGAATAGAAATTGTTAAACAGCACATTAGTAACATTGCTCTCAGATGTTGTTGTTGAGCCTCTGGTAGAACGTTGGCATGCGTGGGCGCATTTGATTTCCCCTGCAACTGCCGCCCTTAATGTGCCTTACCGGCATCTTGCTTTAATGGAATCATTTGTTGCGGCGCCTGATGTCCACGCCGCAGCCTGTAAAACACCTAGCTTGCGCGGTGGTCCGTTTGTAGATTTACCTTCAAGCGAAGTGGCCGCAGTGACTAAGTTGATTCAGGACACGAAGGCAGATCAGACCGAACAAATTCAATTCGGGAAGGCGCTGCGCGAAGCCTTCCGATTGATTATGAAACAGGCTGATGGCTTTAGCATTGAACAACACTATGCCAATTTGCCTGATCCAGTCAAAGGCTATATTGAAATGTTTTATACCTTGGGCGGATATCCCGATCTGCGCGTGATTGAACCGATGCTTTACAAGTCGGGGCTTAACAACCCGGGTGTGCAGAGTGCCATGATTTATCGTACGAAAGGCGATGAACGTCCTTTCGCGTTTAGTACCCCCCGCCTGCCTAGGTCGGATGCATACGAGCTTCATCAGCCATTCAGTTCAGATGTATATGATTTTCTGGCGCGTCTACGATTTGAACCTAAGCCTTTATCCGAGGTGATGAGTCGACTGGGTGTCAAGGATGAAGATCTCGGGTTGTTTAAAGGTTTTCTCCAAGAGACGTCGCAAACCAATCCTTCATATTCGAGATTCGCGGGTCAGGCGCGCTGGAGATATTTTGGCCATGCGTGCGTTTTGGTCGAGGCCTCGGATGGAACAAACGTACTCGTCGATCCCATAGTTGCTTATGAAGCCGATCAAAATCTGAAACGCTTTACGCTGGCGGATTTACCTGAACGGCTTGATTATGTTGTGTTGACACATAATCACGCTGATCACGTTTTGATCGAAACATTGTTGGCGTTGCGGTGCAAAATCGATACGGTGATTGTTCCAGTTTGTGGGGGAGGCGTCGCAGATCCTTCACTCAAACTCATGCTTGAGTCTATTGGCTTCAAGAAGGTACTCGAGCTTGATTCGATGGCGTCTGTTGCCTCGGGTGCCTTGACGATTACCGCTTTACCGTTTTTGGGCGAGCACGGTGATCTCGATATTCGCAGTAAGGCAGCATGGCTTGTTAAGACTGATGCGGATCAAATTCTCTTTGCTGCGGATAGTAATAATCTCGAGCCAATCATGTATGACAAGATTAATTCGATATTCGGCGACATTGATACGTTGTTTTTAGGTATGGAATGTTTGGGGGCACCCTTTAGCTGGACATATGGGCCACTTTTGCCTGTAGCTGTGGATCGTAAAAAGGATCAGACACGTCGCTTGAATGGTTCGGACTTTGCCCGCGGTATAAAGGTGGTAGAAAGTCTTGGTTGCAAACAGGTTTATATTTATGCGATGGGTGCAGAACCCTGGTTACAGTATGTAACGAGTATTGATCCGAGTGAAGACACCCCCCCGGTTGTCAATGCAAAACAACTTATTGCACGTTGCAAAGAGCTTGGTATCCCTGCAGAATTGTTGTTTGGCAGTGCAGAGGTTTCGCTATAAATAAACAGTGTGGCTACGACTACGGTGAGCCGCTCTGTTTAAACCTATATAAATTGAAGCGCGTCGTGATTGCGAGCATTGAGAAATTCGGGGCGCTGATTTGTTGTACTTGGGATGGGAGCGTTACTCACTGCGTTATACGTCAGAATGACAATGCGGCGCTCAAAAGGTGAAATGTTTGGCGGTGAAGCATGAATCAGATTGCCGTGAAACCAGACTGCGGTCCCTTTTTTACCAACCGCTGAAAACAGGCCTCTTTTACTGGCGAGTGTTGTAACGAGTGCTTCATCAACCTGATAAGTCAGACTGGCACTTACGTTTCCTTCCCAGCCTTCAGGTGCTTCCTTGGCTTTAGGCGTATCGACACAGCCCACCTCGTGAGAACCAGGGATAAAAAATAAAGGTCCGTTGAATTCGTTTACCTCGTCCAAAAAAATCATCACGCTAATGATTGCATCGGAGGGAACTTGATCTTCGTTACGCCAATAGATGTAGTCTTGATGCCAAGGCCAGAGCTCCCCCGAAAACGGTTGTTTCAAATTAACTTTTAGTTGATGAAGATAAACATCTGTTTTGAGCAATTGTTTTGCGGGTCCCAAAAGCTGAGGATTGCGAATGAGAGCCGCAAAATCCTCATCGTAAAGATGGCAGCCGTGAAAAGCACGATAATTTGAGGAGTTTTTTTCCCTGATATGTCCGGGGAGTGATTTCTGCCCAAAAACAGAGAGTTTGGTCAGAATGTGCTGAACTGATTCTTCGCTAACGGCGTTTTCTTGAGTCAGGTAACCATCTCGGTCAAAAGCATTTAACGCAGTTAAAGAAAGTGGCATTTCATACACTCCGTGCAAGACCTCTCGGGTCAATGAATTCGACATCCGGATATTGAAATATTTGGATGCTTGTTTGTAGCAAGAGCGTGATTTAAGAAAGATTAAGAAAGACTATTTCTTATTTGCTTCCATTGCTCTGCGCAGGCTTGCTGGGCGCATGTCAGTCCAGTGCTGGTCAATATAGGCAGCCACTTCTTCTTTGGAGCCGGAAAACCCTTTTTCATGCCAGCCGGCTGGAACCGCTTTTTGTTCGGGCCAGATTGAATATTGCTCTTCGTCGTTAATTAAAACTTTAAAAAGATCGCCGTCAATCGTGTATGCATTGACGCGGGCGGAAGTTTGCTCAGTCATGTGTAATCGTCCTTTTTCTAATATCCAGGAAAGCCAGTGAAATCAATAAATTCCTAATAAGTTTATTTTAATACTTTCTGGTCAAATCTATCGTAGTTTTATTAAAAAAATACATAGATATTCACAGGAATGTCCGGTTAAATTCCAAATAAATTCAATTCGGATCTGCGTGAAGACGGTTACGTCGCGGCAAGTCGACTTGACCGTAGGCAAAACGTATCTGAAACTAGGGTAAGTACTGAGTTATGAATACCCTAATTCGTAGGGTTTTAAGCACAAAAAATCTGACATCTAGCTAAAAGCGTCTTAATATTGTCATGTAGATTTTTTTCTAGGAGCCCTCGAATGTCTCAAGTCAAACTGACCCGGCGTCAGTTTTTTCAAGTCACCGGTGCTGGCCTCGGTGCAAGCAGCATGACCGTGATGGGTCTTGCACATGCCGCTGATCCGGTATTTGCAAAACCGAACAAACTTGAAAAAACAACCGAAACACGTAGTACCTGTCCTTACTGTTCTGTGAGCTGTGGCGTGCTGATGTACAGCCGCAAAGACGCAAGCGGTAAGTTGAAGGTCATGCACGTTGAGGGCGATCCTGATAATCCAGTCAATAAGGGCACACTGTGCCCCAAGGGCGCTGGTATTCTCGACATGATCGAGAGCCCGAACCGTTTACAGTTTCCTGAAGTGCGTGAGCCCGGTACAAACGAGTGGAAGCGCATCTCTTGGGACGAAGCGTTAACGCGCATCACCAAGCGCATGAAGGCTGACCGCGATCAGAACTTTGTAGAAAAAAATGCCGCGGGCGTGACCGTGAACCGCTGGAACACTTTCGGTATGCTGGTGAGTTCGGCTTCAAATAACGAAGCCGGTTATCTCAGCGCGAAGGTGTTGCGATCACTAGGCGTTGTTGCACTCGATACACAAGCGCGTATTTGACACGCCCCGACGGTAGCCAGTCTGGCTCCGACGTTTGGGCGCGGTTCGATGACCAACCACTGGGTTGACATCAAAAACGCTGATTTAGTATTGATTATGGGCGGTAACGCTGCTGAGGCACATCCTTGCGGCTTTAAGTGGGTGATTAAAGCCAAGGCACAACGCGGCGCGAAGCTCGTGGTGGTTGACCCGCGCTTTACGCGTTCTGCGGCGGTGGCCGATTATTATGCGCCGATTCGTGTCGGCGCGGATATCGCCTTTTTGGGCGGCGTGATCAATTACCTATTGGCCAACGACAAAATTCACCACGAGT
>CAIYCP010000159.1 GCA_903924715.1 uncultured beta proteobacterium | reverse complement strand
GGAAAGGGACCATACGGATAAATAGTGGCGTGTGAGGCACCCGAGCGCGGTGGCGGCGAAGCACCTTCGAACGCGTAATACATCGGAAAGCTCATCCACTCAACCATGCTTTCAAGCATTGACACATCAAGATGGCTACCTAGACCTGTTTTATGTCGCAGTAGCAGCGCGTTCAGAATGCTTGAATAGGCATACGAACCCGCTGAGATATCTGCAATTGAACAGCCTGCTTTGGATGGTTCGTCAGCTGAACCCGTCACCGATACAAAACCACTTTCGCTTTGAATCAATAGATCGTAGGCTTTTTTAGTTTCGTACGGGCCGCCTTCACCGTAGCCCGAAATATCGCACACAATCAATTTTGGAAATTTAGAATGCAAGGCTTCAAAAGACAAGCCCATCCGCGCTGCAGCCCCAGGCGCTAAGTTCTGCACCAACACATCGGCCTGCGCCAGCAGTTGCTCGAGAATCGGTCCGGCATCCGCATGCTTCAAGTCTAGTGTGAGACTTTCTTTTGAACGATTCGTCCAGACAAAATGCGAAGCCATGCCACGCGTGCGTTCGTCATACTTGCGCGCAAAGTCACCCACGCCTGGTCGCTCAATTTTTATGACGCGCGCACCCATATCAGCGAGCTGACGCGTGCAAAAGGGTGCTGCAATCGCATGCTCAAGACTGATCACCGTAATACCATCCAAGGGCCGTGGACCTTGTTTTGTTGTATCGCTCATGCTTCAAACCTCAATTCAGCCTGGTGGGCGAGTGTGCCGTCTTGTTCGGCCCAGAGCTTCGCTTCGCCCGGAGCAATTATGGTGCCAGCGACATCGAAAGCGGTGGGTGCAATCAAGGGACGCAAACCTCGATAGGATAAGTGTTTAAGTGTTGCGCGCGGATGGGCCTGCGTAAACGCCTGACACATCAAGGTTGCAATCAAGGGGCCGTGAATCACCAGGCCCGGATAACCTTCTTTTTCTGTCACGTACGGGTGATCGTAATGAATACGATGACTATTAAACGTCACGGCCGAGTACCTAAAGAGCAGCACAGCACTGGGATCAACGGGCTGTTTCCATTGAGACGCCGGCGCCGGCTCGGTGCCTTGAAGCTTGGGTGGGCTCGGTTCGCGGTACACAATATCCTGCTCTTCGCTTACGATCAGTTTGCCGTTTTGCACAATGTCGTGCTTGACGGTCACGAACAACAATGACCCCGTGCGGCCTTTCTTTTCTTGAATGGCGGTCACGGTTGAGGTCTTGTGCGCGTCAGTGCCAACAACCAAGCCACCATCAAAACTCACTCGCCCACCTGCCCACATACGATTGCGATTGTCGGCAGGCGGCAAAAAACTACCGCGCGCTGGGTGGCCATCGGTGCCCGTGAGTGCAATCGGCACAGTCTCTAAAAAAAACGCCCAGTGCCAAAGCGGCGGGATGATTGCCCCTAGGACTGGGATCGGCAGCCCTAAGGTGACGGCGATACGCGCCGCGTGTCCGGGATCCATACGATCTACTACTGTTTGTGTTTTACCCAACCACGCACTTAAATCAGTCGTCGACATCAAATACCCTTTAATGAAAAGCTACTCTTCGCGGTTTGTTTCACATTAAGCCGCGTTGAGGTCTTGCATACGTTGCAAATGGAAGTTTGTATCGCCCAATAACATGTCGGTATAGGTGAGCCGCTTAAAGTAATCACCCACCTCAAGCTCGTCGGTCATCCCCATTCCGCCGTGTAGCTGTACAGACATCTCACCCACTAGATGCGCCGCCGCGGCGACCTCGACTTTGGCCATCGAAACCAAGCGACTGCGTTTGGCAGCATCTGGTTCACCAAGCGCGTTGGTCGCGACATAGGTCATCGATAAGCCCATTTCAGATTGAATCACCATATCGCCTAAACGATGCTGCAACACTTGAAATGCAGCAAGAGGCTGGCCAAACTGTTTGCGCGTCTTCGAGTATTGAATCGTACTGTCGGTCAAATAGGCCATTGCACCGCAGGCGTGCGCGCAGAGCGCCACAATCCCATGATCTAAAGCAAGCGTTAATAATTGCTCTGCAGCGACACCGCTCGCGATGAGCTGAGTCTTTGTCAATTGAACACCTTTCAAACTAATCGTGGCTGCGCGCGCGCCATCAAACGTCGGGTGGTCTTGCACTGAAACGCCTTGCGTATCTGCAGGCACCAAAAACAAAGCGACCTCTCCATCCAACACGGCCGACACAATCAGCGCCTGCGCGCCGGCACCGTGCCATACCAAAATTTTTCTTCCTTCAAGGCTATAGCCGTCTTTGGAAGCCGTTGCACGCGTGCATAGTGGTCGTTGAGCGTCGCGCTCACCCTGCTCTTGCCAGGCCACGGCCAATACCGCGTCGCCCTCAGCATGCGCCGTCAACCACTGTTGTTTAAGCGCTTGGTTCTGGCAGTTGGCCAATAACGTCACCGCGATCACCGCACTCGAAATCACGGGCTCACTGACCAAACCGCGTCCAAGCTCTTGATGCACCGCCAACATCGTGGCCGGCGTTTCGCCAAAACCACCAAATTCTTCGGGCACCAATAAACCACCTACGCCCAACTCAACCAAACTGCTCCAAGCGTTGAGATTTAACACGCCTGCGCCCTGACGCTCACGCCGCTTTGGTCGCGACCAATTGTCTTCAACGAGTCTGCGCAAACTATCTGTCAACATGCGCTGTTCTTGCGAGTATTCAAAGTCCATGTTCTATACCCCAATAATTTGTTTGGCGATAATGCCTTTTTGTACTTCGTTGGTACCGCCATAAATCGCAGTCTTGCGCATATCAAAGTAGGCCGCCGCCGCTGCAGGCGAATACTCGGGGCTTGGGCCGTGATATGCGGCATCCGCAAACATCCACTCGGGGTCGTAGGGCCAGGCATCGGCGCCTGCAACCTGCATTTGCAAACGCGCGAGCTCCATCTGCAATTCAGAACCACGTATTTTTAGGATCGAAGCTTTTGGACCTGGGTCTGTTTGGTCTGCAGCAACGCGCAACACCATCATTTCAAGGGCTAACAGCTGGCCTTCAGCGCGATTAATGCCGTCGCGCACGCGCGAGCTCAGGCTCAACGATTCACCGCTTGCCATCGTGCGATCCGCCAAAGACTTCAGGATCGCGAGTTCACGATGACAATGACCAATGCCCGCAATACCACCCCGCTCGTGTCCCAACAAATACTTGGCATAGGTCCAACCTTGATTTTCTTCACCGACAAGATTTTCAAGTGGTGCCTCAACGTTTTCAAGCCAAACCTCGTTGACGTCTGCACCGCCGTCTAAGGTTTTAATCGGTCGAACGGTGACACCCGGCTGCTTCATATCAATCAGAATCATTGAAATGCCGCGCTGTGCTTTGGCGCCCGTATCCGTGCGCGTCAAGCAAAACATCCAGTCGGCAAAATGTGCCATCGTGGTCCAGGTTTTTTGTCCATTAATGATGTAACGATCCCCCACGCGCTCAGCGCGGGTTTTGAGTGAAGCGAGATCAGAGCCAGAACCAGGCTCTGAATAGCCCTGACACCACCAATCTTCGAGCCGAAGCATGCGAGGCAAGAAACGGTCTTTTTGAGCTTGGCTGCCGTATTTCATCAACACTGGCCCAATCATGCTCAGGCCAAACGGAATTAAGCGC
>CAIYCP010000158.1 GCA_903924715.1 uncultured beta proteobacterium | reverse complement strand
GATAAGGATCAGCGCCGAAGGCATTGGGTATGCCTGAGCATGGATTATCCTTATCAGCACAGGCCAATTCAATGGCAGACGGGGTGCGAAAACCTTCGGAATAAGTGGCAAAACCCGTGGCTTGAGAAGACAATTGGTAGGTTGTGCCCACCGATGGATTCACTCGCGTGTAACTGTGACTGCCGGTGACAGAGGTCCATTTGTCAGTTCCTCCAAATCCGCACAATCCATTATCGTTGTAATCAGAATCGGTGCAGGCAGTACCGTTTAATTTGACATCCGCATAATCAAAACGCGCAGAAGCCGTCACAGCCAATTTGTCGGTCACATCCAAAGTGTCGGTAGCAAACAGCCCATAACGGCCATTTGTAGATGAAATATTCGCCTGATCCTCGTAAGCATCTACTGCCACCAAGCCTTGTGAGCTGTCGACATAGGCGTTTTGGCCCTTATTGGTGAATGTAGTGCGGCCATACTCTATGTTGGTGCCCAAAGTCATGGTATTGAAGCGCCCCCACAATTTATCAAGCGCAGACCATTGCGCATTGGCACCCACAATATTCTGTGTGTAATTGGCCATTAAATTTGCTGCAACGCATTTTGAAGTGTCGGAAGTGCAATCAGATATGTCTGTGGCATCCCCTGCAGTCGTTGTGCCGTTCAAATTACTGTTCATTACATCCCGCTTGATCCAGCGGTAGTAAACATTGCCGGCCACGGTTTTATCGTCACCCATGTCCATCTCACCCTTGAGATTCAAGGTGAGGTTCTGGGTATTGGTGTAATCAGAGTGGGTGTAACTTTTATACCCGGCGGCATGCAAAGTGGTAGGTGTACTCTGGTTGCCGTACAGCGAGTTATCGCTATAGGCAAACGAAAACTGAATATCACGTTTTTCATCCATGAAACCGAGTTTGCCGAAAAACTGGCGCACGGTGCTGGGGTTGTAAGTTGCCCAGCCGCTGTCCTCGTAAAGGCTGGTTGCGAAATAGTAATCGGTGTTCTCGCTGTGGCCGCCTTTTTCTGCCTCTATGCTGCGGCGGTTGTAAGAACCCAGCGTCAATTTGGCTTCGCTGCCTTCGTTGGTGAATCCACGCTTGGTGGTCATGGCCACGGCGCCGCCCAAGGTGTTCAATCCGTACACAGGGTTGGAACCGGGAACCACGAGGGTGTTGGCAATCGCAATTTGCGGTATCAAGTCCCAGGCCACGATGTCGCCAAAAGGTTCGTTGACGCGCATGCCATCCAGAAACACAGAAATACCTTGCGATGACCCGAGAATAGGCGAAGCAGTAAAGCCCCGGTACATCAAGTCAATGTTGTAAGGGTTGCCTTGGGTGTCGTTCAAATGGACCGAGCCAATGTTCTGGTTCAATACGTCGGTGAAGCCTTGCAAATCACGCGGCATGTCTTTTTGGTTGATTGTTTGAACATTGCCTGCAAATTTCGTGATGGGAATACCGGTAGAACCCACAGGCGTGGTGGCAATGATGCGCACGTCGGGCAACACTTCTTCACCTGTTGCGGCCTCTTGTGCCAACAACAACGGGGGGGCAGCGAAACATGAAGCAATGGCCAGCAGCAAGGCCTGTTTAAATAAGGGGGCAGAACCCGTCACGAAGGACTTGTTAGACAGATGACAACGCATGATTAATATGTACCTTGAGCAAGAAAATTTCCTAGAACAGGATTATTTGCCAGTTCGTTCGGGAAAAATTCCTGATCTGCCTTTAGGTTCAGGCAACCGCCTCACTTTCTGGAAGCATTTGCCTCTAAGCTCTTACCCTCATCTGCTTGACTTGAGATTCAAAGATTCACCGCGTTCTTTATTAAAGGTACCAGACCATGGTCAGTGTATTGATCGTTGATGATCACGCCATCGTGCGCCAAGGCTATGTGCGTTTGATCGCTTCAGACCCGCTTCTCAGCGTATGCGGCGAAGCGGAATCTGCCGAAGAAGGTTATTTGCTTTTTTCCGGCAAAACGCCGGATGTGGTGATCACAGACTTGGCTATGAAAGGCTTGTCCGGCATGACGCTGCTGCAAAAAATCCTGAGCCGCGACAAACACGCCAAGGTCATCATTTGCAGCATGTATGACGACTCGTCATTGATTTCCACCGCTTTGAATAATGGTGCCCGGGGCTTTATCAGCAAATCCTCTGACCCGGTGCATATTGTGAACGCTATACATGCGGTGCACGCGGGCAGTATTTACCTGAGCGACGACTTGCTGTCCAGGCAACACGATAATGCGCTGGCCAAAGAAGCCGAGGCCATCAAACACCTGTCATCCAAAGAATTTGAAGTGTTCAAAATGCTGGCAGAAGGCAAATCCATCTCTGAATGCGCAAAATTACTGAGTCTGTCAGAGAAAACAGTCAACAACTACCAGACCGCGATTCGCTCCAAGTTAAAAGCAGAAACACCTGCGGCATTGGTGCATTTTGCGCAGCGCCACGGCATCATCAAATCGTATCAATAAGTTAGGCGCTTGAATCCATCCTCACTGGTAATTCAATACTGATTGCAACACCTTGACCGGGATCAGTGTTGAGTTGAAAGCTCCCCTTCAAACTGGCTACCCGCTCACGCATGCCCAGCAAGCCAAAGCCTTGACTGTTATTCTGGACAGAAGGCAAACCCCGGCCGTTATCCCGGATTGTCAAAAGCAAATTGCCTTGCGATGTCGTGTGTAAATTCAACAATACCTTTGTCGCCCGGGAATGCTTGGCCACATTGGTCAAAGATTCTTGCACCAAT